>NZ_JAALEH010000079.1:0-27477 GCF_011058195.1 Rhodococcus sp. 14C212
CGGGTGAGGTGGACATGCTGAATCAACAGCCTAGCGAAGCGCGGACCGTCGCCGCGCGGCGCCCGCGGACCGTCGCCGCATAGGATGGCAATTTCATCACCGGTCGTGGAACAGGAGCAGATCGTGGGCGCGTTGTGGCACGGGTTCGCAGACATGGGTGTCGTCGAGCGGGACGGTGCGTTCGTCGTCGCGCGCGGAGAGGGCGCCTACATCTGGGATTCCGCCGGCACCCGCTATCTCGACGCCACCGCCGGCCTGTGGTTCGCGAACGTCGGCCACGGCCGTTCCGAGATCGGTGACGCGGTGGCGGCACAGCTGGCGAAGGTGGCGCACTACTCCAACTTCGGGGACCTCGCCGCGGAGCCGACCGTCGAGCTGGCCGAGCGGCTCGCGGCGATCGCTCCCGTTCCCGGCAGCAAGATCTTCTTCACCTCGGGCGGTTCCGACTCGATCGACACGGCGGCCAAGCTGACGCGCCGCTACTGGCAGGAGATGGGCCGGCCGGAGAAGACCCTCGTCGTCAGCCGCGAGAAGGCCTACCACGGCATGCACGTCGGAGGCACCTCGCTCGCCGGGATCCCCGTCAACGCCGAGGGGTACGGGAACCTGTGGGACGACGCCGCGAAGGTGGCCTGGGACGACGCGAAGTCGCTGCTCGCCCTCATCGAGCGGGTCGGCGCGGACCGGATCGCAGCGTTCTTCTGCGAGCCGATCATCGGCGCGGGTGGCGTGTACCTGCCGCCGGAGGGCTATCTCGCCGAGGTCCGCGACATCTGCCGCGAGCACGACGTGCTCTTCGTGGTCGACGAAGTGGTCACCGGCTTCGGCCGTATCGGTGGGTCGTGGTTCGCGTCGGGCCGGTTCGGCCTGGAACCCGACCTGATCACCACGGCGAAGGGCCTCACCTCGGGGTACGTGCCGATGGGCGCGGTGTTCGTGGCGCCGAGGGTGGCCGAGCCGTTCTTCGCCGGCGGGGTGTGGTGGCGGCACGGCTACACCTACGGCGGGCACGCCGGTGCCGCCGCGGCCGCCCTGGCGAACCTGGACATTCTCGAGCGCGAGAACCTGCTCGACGAGTCGGCGCGGTTGGAGCGGACCCTGCACGAGAAGCTGTCCCCGCTGGCCGGGCACCCGCGCGTCGCGGAGGTCCGCAGCGGTCTCGGCGCCGTCGCCGCAGTGCAGCTCGCCGACCCGGGTGAGGCGCCGGAGTTCGTGAAAGCGCTTCGGCGGCACGGGGTTTCGAGCCGGGCGGCGGGACAGGGTGCGCTGCAGATCTCGCCGTCGTTCGTGATGACGGACGAGCAGGTGCAGGACCTCGTGGACGGGTTCGCCTCGGCCCTGGGTTGATCGACGGTCGAGCGGCGCCGACCGATTCGGCGGCGCGGGTCGCGTCAGCGGCGGGGGCGGATCCGTTGCAGCACAGTGCAGATCCGCTCGCGCAGTCCCGTGGGCACGTCGTCCAACGGCACCGCGCCCTGCGTGTCGTGCGCGGCGGCGACGCGGGCGTAGCGGTCGTGGAGCACCGTGCGTACCTCGTCGGGCGTGTGGGCGCGTCGTCTGCGCTCGTCGCGCGCGACGACCGCGCCCGTCGCCGCGACGCCGACCACACCGGCGAGTCCGACGAGTTTCCACCACTGCCTGCCCTTCAATGCCATGGGCGCGAGCCTAGACGGTAGGGGTTGGGCCGGGGCCGCGCTCACCTGTGACCGATGCTCGCCACCGTCGACCGGCGCGACCGCCCGGACGCTCCGGCCGAACAGTGTGGATCAGGGCCTGTCCGGTGCTCCGTTGCGTCCCTGCGCGGTCGTATCCGGCTGCGGGCTTGTCCGGAATTCGAATCGGCTGCCGACGGCATTGGGGTGGAAGGCGTCCGGGAGGGCGGTGAACAGCGCGTGCTGCGCCTTCCACGACGTGCAGTGGGCGGGCACGACCACGGCGGGATCCGCCGCCGCGAGGGCGGTCACCGTCCGAGGGACGATCGGACCGTCGCGGAGATGGAACCCACCGAGGACGGCATGGAGCCGGCCGACCCCGGTGAGCCGCTCGGCGTGCTCGAGGATGTTGATCAGCCCGGCGTGCCCGCATCCGGTGAGCACGACGAGTCCCCGGTCGCGGAGGTGCAGGACGACGGCCTGGTCGTCGTGGATGAGCGGATCGGGCCGCCAGCGGCCGTGCCGGTGGGCTTGATGGCCGGGCATGCCGGTCTCGTACTCGATGGTCCGGGCGATCCGGCCGGTCACCAGGAGCATTCCGTCCAGCAGGAAGGAGGGGCGCCGGTTCTCGACGACGACGAATCCCGCGCCCTCGATCGCCGCGCGGCTCGGTGTCGGTAGCTCGAAGGCGCCGCCGGGACCGACGATGCGCCGTCTCGTCCAGAAGTCGGGGTGCACGAGGATCGGCAGCCGCCGGGAGCCGAGCCGGCGGGCGAGGCCCTGCAGACCCATGACGTGGTCGAAGTGGCCGTGGCTGAACACGATCGCCTCGATGCCGTCCGGGGAGATCGCCAGCCGATCGAGGTTCGCCATCAGACCGTCCGGCGTGGCCCCCGCGTCGTAGAGCACGCGGTGCGTGGTTCCGCCGACCCGGATCTCGATCAGTACGGAGAACCCGTGCTCCGCCCGGAGGAGGTCGACAGTGCGGGATCCGACCGCCAGATCGCTGGGGACGATCGGGAGCGGACCTGCCGATCCGGCCAGCCCCCAGCGGCGTACGGGCCCCACGTCGGACAGAAGCACATCGGAGGAGTTGTCCACCAGCGTCGTCACATCGACCGCGTCGACCGGCCGGAGTTCCACCCGCACGGGCTCCCGCTCCGGCAGCTTTCCGGCGGATCGTCGATCACGGGTCTCCGCTCCCGTCGTCACGTCCTCCTCCTTCCGGTGGATACGGTGCAACAACCGCCGCCGCCGGGCCGTCAGCGCTCGGGTCCGAGGTCGGTGAAGTCGGGACGGAAGGGCGCCTCGCTGCCCGTCCGCAGATCGAACGTGCTGCGGTCCTGCGTGAGAATGTCCGTGCCGTAGACGTGGATCGAGATCGCGTCGGTCCCGTCGAGCGCCTCCACCGAGTGGATCGTTCCGTCGGGAACGACGGTCACCGTGCCCCGTGGGTTCACGAAGGTGTCGGCAATCTTCAGCCGGGCCCTGCCCGGCACACTCCCGTCGTCGAGCCGGCGATACCACGTCTCCCGTTCCCGGCCCCGATACACGCCGACCACGGCCCACGCACCGTGATTGTGGACCGGAGTGCTCACTCCGGCCCTGAACACCGCCACCAGGATCGACAGGCGCCCGTCCGAGGCCCGGTAGAGGGGGTACAGCACCCAGTCCCGCGTCTCGGGACGCTCCTGGTACTGCGGGTCCAGCCAGTCGCTGTCGTCGGCTACTGCTGCGGCCAGAACCGCACGGACCGACTCCGGTCCGTCGCACAGTGTGGACGCCTGTCGAAGGCGGGGGATCAGATCGTGGATCGACTGCCGGTGGCCGACTTCGGCGTGCCTGTTCATGATGCACCTCCTGCAACCGCTCTCGAAGAGAACGGTATGCGCACAACAGAGATGAGTGCATCGGTACCAGTACGGACGTCGCGCGCCGTCCCGGTGGTGCCGGACGCCGGCTCACAGACCGAATTCGACCGCCCGCCGCACCAGCTCCACCCTCGAGTTGATGCCGAGCTTCGCGTAGATGTTGGCGAGGTGGGTCTCGACCGTTCGCTCGCCGATGAACAGGCGCCGGCCGATCTCGAGGGAGCTGAGTCCGGCGACTGCCAGCGCGCCCACCTCCCGTTCCCGGGTGGTCAGGGCCTCCGGCCCCCAGGCCGGGCGGTTCCGGCGGCCCCGCCGTACCCCCGTCAGGAAGGCCTCGATCTCGATCAGCACCGCGTCCATGTCGCCGATCCAGGGCCAGTGGTCGATCCCGGGCAGTTCGACGAGTGTCGCGCCCGGAATGCGCGCCGCGACGTAGCGGGAGTGCTCGACCGACAGCCACGGATCGTCGACGTGGTGGAGCAGGAGCGTCGGGACCCGGATCTCGTGCAGCCTCGGACGAAGATCGGTCGCCGCGCAGAGCCGGAACAGTTCCCGTGCCTGCGCCGGGCCCGCCGCCGCCCGGGCGTGACGCGCGAACCAGGATCGATACCGCTCGTCACCGGCCAGGGTCGGATTCATCGACGCGATGCCCGAGCCCGTCGCCCACCCCTCGTCGATGCCGGCCAGGACCGACGAGAAGAACTCCTCGCTCCACCCCGCCGCATACCCGTCGTCCTCCAGGAGCCGGGCATGCGCGTCCCACAGGATCATCGAACGTGTGCGGCCGGGGTACTTCAACGCGAACGAGGTGCAGATCCCGGCGCCGACGGCGACCCCGAACAGGGTCGCCCGCCGGGACCCGGCGGCGTCCATCACGGCGCGGACGTCCTCGACGCAGGCGTCCATGGACATCTCCTCCCGCGGCACGTCCGACAGGCCGGTTCCCCGCTTGTCGAACCAGATCAACCGGGCGAACGACGCCAGGCCGCGCAGGAAACGCGCGAAGAATCGCTCCTCCCAGGCGAGGTCGAGGTGCGAGACGAATCCCGGAACGAAGACGAGGTCGGGTCCCGCTCTGCCCAGCACCTGGTACGCGATGCTGACATCCCCGCCGGCGGCGTACCGGACCTCGTGGTCCATCCCTGCACCGTAGCGCCGTCTGCCGCACTGTCAACCTCGGGTGAGGCGTATCGGTGCGGGGCGGCGACGGCGGGTCGGCCGCTGCCGTGCTCGGCGGCCGGAACCCGTTGCCTCCCCGCGTGAGAGGCTGTCGGTCATGCAGCAGCGGAGGTCAGCGCGGTCCCGGATCACCCTCGACGACGCGGTGGCGCTGACCCGCACCGGCGACCTCTGGATCTTCCGCGGCAGCAGCCACGCCGACCGGGCGATCCAGACGCTGACCAACGCCCCCGTCAACCACGTCGGCATGGCGGTGGTGCTCGACGATCTGCCCCCGCTGATGTGGCACGCCGAGCTGGGCCGGAGCCTGCCGGACATGTGGACCGGCCGGCACCACCGCGGTGTGCAGCTGCACGACCTGCGCGAGGCGGTGCAGGTGTGGAGTGCCCGGTACGGGCAGCGCGGCTGGCTGCGCCAGCTCGGCGTCGAGGTGACGCCGGCGCAGGAGGATCAGCTGCTGCGCACCGTCGCCCGGCTGGACGGCACGCCGTTCCCCTCCACGGGCCGGCTGGCGGGCCGCTGGTTCGCCGGCCGGCTGCCCTGGCGGAAGCGCACGGCGGATGCGGGTCTCGAGCGCGCGTACTGCGCCGAGGTGGTGGGCGCGACCCTCGAGGCGATGGGGCTGCTCGAGCAACGCGGACGCGGCAGCAACTGGTACGACCCCGGACGGTTCTGGAGCGGGGACCGGCTGCCGGCCGCGCCCGGGGTCGCCTGGGGGCGCGAGATCGAGGTCGTGCCTCCCCAGAACGGGTGAGAGGCTGGTGCGCTCGGTCGCCACGCCGGGGGCCCACACCGCCGGATAGGCCCGTTCCCGGGTCCGCGCGACGACTTCGCGGGATCATGAGCCCATGTCGCGCCCCGCCATCGCACTGCAGGTCTACGTCCTCGACACGCCGGACCCGTCCGGGCTGGCCTCGTTCTACGCCGTGCTGCTCGGCTGGGACATCGACGACGCCGCCACCGACGACGACTGGGTCCAGTTGCGCGCCCCGGCCGGTGGGGGCCTGGCGTTCCAGCTGGCCCCCGAGTTCACCCCGTCGACGTGGCCGGACGACCGGGTCGGGCTGCAGGCACACCTGGACCTCGAGGTCGACGACCTCGACGCCGCGGAGGAGTGGGTGCTGCGGCACGGCGCAACCCGCGTCGCCGGGCCCAACCCCAGCCCGACCTTCCGCACCTACCGCGATCCGAGCGGCCACCTGTTCTGCCTGGTGCGGTCCGCGTGAGCGGTCCGGCGCGGCCGCGGCGGCCGCGCCGCGTCGCCCGGGCCGCCGGTCACCGTGGCCGCTACCGGCGCCGGCGCGCCCGCCCCGCGCTCTTCGGCCGGCCCGCGTTTCCGCGACGGGTCTTCGGCTTCTTGTCGCCGACCACCTTCTTCGGCTGCGATCCTTGCCGCTCCCCGCGCCGCTTCTGCTTCGGCGGGGACTCGTCCTGCCGGCCGCGGGAGCTGTTGGCGGTGCGGCCGCGCACGATCCCGACGAACTCCTCGACCAGATCGGTGGTCCGCTCCGAAAACCACACCAGGCCCACCTGCGACTGCGGGGCATCGGTCACCGGCCGGTACGTCAGATCCTTGCGGTGGTACAGCCGGGCCAGCGACTGCGGCACGACCAGCACCCCCGCCTCGGAGGCGACGTACGACACGGCCGTCTCCGTCGTGGCCGGGCGCTCGAACGCCTCCTCTCCCGGCAGGCGCGCCCAGTCCAGCACGTCGTCGTGCGGATGCAGCACCGTTTCCTCCGCGAGATCGGCGACGCTCAGTTCGTCGACGGCCGCGACGGCATGCTCCTCGGGTACCACCACCACCGATACCTCGGTGTAGAGATTGATCACCGACAATCCCTCGCGCGGCAGCGGCAGCCGCAGCACCGCGGCGTCGACCGTGCCGTCGCGCACCGCGGCCTCGCCGTCGACGGCGGCCACCGGCACCAGCTCGAGGGGGACGTCGGGTATCCGCTCCGCCCACACCCGCACCCATTTCGCGGGGGTGACCCCGGGGACGTAGGCCAGCCGGAACGCCGGGGCGGACTCTTCGCTCACCCGCTCAGGCTAGCGGCCCGTGCGTCCAGCGTCCGCCGAGCATCGTGCCCCACACCGCCGTCGCGGCCAGCTCCGCGCCGGCGCGGGGCAGCGTGTCCGCGTCGAGCACCACCAGGTCGGCGACGTCGCCGACGGCGACGCGGGCACGACCACCGGTGGACGCGGCCAGCGCCACCCGCAGGTCCAGTTCGTGTTCGCGGTGCCAGACCCGGCCGTCGGGCTGCGTGCGGTCGATCGCGGCGGCCAGCGTCCGCCACGGATCCAGGGGCGCGACCGGCGCGTCGGAGCCCAGTACCAGCCGCGCCCCGGCCGCGTGCAGCGTCCCGTACGGGAAGGCGCGGTGCGTGCGGCCGGACCAGTACCGTTCGGCCAGGCCCACGTCGTCGTACACGTGCGCCGGCTGGATGCTCGCCGTCACACCCGACCGGGCGAACCGCGGGAAGTCGCGCTCGGCCACGAACTGGGCGTGCTCGACGCTGCCGCGCGCGCCGGTGGCGGCGAACGCGTCGAGCACGTGCTCACAGGCGTGGTCACCGATCGCGTGGATCGCGCTCTCGACCCCGTGTTCGTGGGCGTGGCGCATCAGCGGCTCGAGCCGTTCCGGCGGCACCGACAACACCCCGTGCCCGCCGTCGGGATACGGGTCGTGGCAGTAGGCGGTGCGGGTGCCGAGCGATCCGTCGACGATCACCTTCAGCGGGCCCACCGTCGCCAGCCCCGCGGTGCCGGGTACCACGTCGCCGGTGCGCATGCCCGCCGCGATCGCCGCGTCCAGCCACCGGGGCCAGATCCCGCACCGCACACGCAGGTGCCGCGTCCCGGCGCCGATGCGGCGCCGCCACACGGCGAGAGTGTCCGCGATCTCGAAGTCGACGACGCCCACCACGCCGCGGGCCGCGGCCGCCCGGGCCGCGGAGTCCACGAGGCGATCGCGCACCTCGGGGCCGACGCGCTGGATCTCGTTCATCAGCGGCATGAACTCGGTCTCCCGCAGCAACCCCGTCGGGTGCGGAGGCATCGAGAAACGCCGTAGCGCAGCGGTATTGAACCAGGCGCTGTGCAGGTCCCCGCTGAACGCGACGACCGGCCGGGCGGGGGCGATCGCATCGAGCGCCGCAGCGGTGGGCGTGTCCGGCCACAGCCCGTCGCGGAAACCGTGCGCGACCACGACGGGGGCGGAGTCACCGGCCAGGCGGGCAGCCACCAGCGCGACCGCGTGCGCGGCCGACGTCGCGCCCGACAGGTCGAGCGCGGCCTGAGCGAGGGCCCACTGGTCGAAGTGCACGTGCGCGTCCCACAGGCCCGGCAGCACCAGTCGCCCGCCGACGTCGACGACCTGGGCGGCACCCGCGATGTCACCGCCGATGCGGTCGCCGGTGATCGGCAGGTCGACCGGGGCGGCACCGGGCGCCGTGCGGGCGCCACGCAGGACGAGGGACGACGGCACCGCTCAGCCCTCGACGATCTCGAACTCGTCGAACACCACCTCGCCGGCCGCGTCGGACTCGGCCAGGTTCACCTCGCCGAGCAGCGCCCAGCCGTGGTCCCCTGCGGGGTCGGCCAGGGTCTGCCGGACCCGCCACAGATCCTTCTCCTCGACCACGGTGAACAGCTGCGGCCCTCGTGCGTCGGGGCCGGTGCCGATCTCGTCGTACTCCTCGAAATACAGCTCGAGCAGATCGGTCCAGTCCTGTGCCTCGAGCCCGTCGCCCAGCTCGGCGAGCTCGTTCCAACGTCGCCGCGACGCCAGTTCCACCCGCTTGAACATCGCATTGCGCACCATCACCTTGAACGCCCGCGTGTTTGCCGAGATCGGTTTGGGCACATCCGCGCCGAACGCCACCTGCTGATCGTCGGATTCGACGCCGGGGTTGGTCAGGGACTCCCACTCGTCGAGCAGGCTCGAATCGACCTGGCGGATCAGCTCGCCCAGCCACTCGGTGAGGTCCTCGAGTTCCTCGGTGCGGGCCGCGTCCGGAACCGTCTGGCGCAGCGCCCGGTAGGCGTCCGCAAGGTAGCGCAGCACCAGTCCCTCCGAACGGGTCAGGCCGTAGTGACCGACCAGCTCGGCGAACGTCATGGCATTCTCGACCATGTCCCGCACCACCGACTTGGGGGACAGCGGGAACTCCGAGACCCACGGATGCCCGGCGCGGTAGGTCTCGAACGCTGGGTCGAGGAGTTCCGCCAGTGGCTTCGGCCAGGTGATCTCCTCGAGCAGCTCCATGCGCTCCTCGTACTCGATGCCGTCGGCCTTCATCTGCTGCACAGCCTCACCGCGCGCGGCGTGCTGCTGCGCCATGAGGATCTGCCGCGGATCGTCGAGCGTGGACTCGATCACCGACACCACGTCCAGCGCATAGGTGGGGGAGTCGATGTCGAGCAGCTCGATCGCGGCGAGCGCGAACGGCGACAGCGGCTGGTTCAGCGCGAAGTCGCGCTGCAGGTCCACGGTCAGCCGCGCCGTCCGGCCGAACTCGTCGGGCTCGTCGAGCTGCTGCACCACTCCGGCCTGCACCAGCCCCCGGTACAGCGAGATCGCCTTGAGGATGTGCCGGCGCTGGGCGGGGCGCGCTTCGTGGTTGTCCTCGAGCAGATGGCGCATCGCCTCGAAACAGCTTCCCGGGCGGGCGATCACGTTCAGCAGCATCGAATTGCTCACGGAGAAGCGCGAAGTGAGCGGCTCGGGGGAGGCGGCGACGAGCTTCTCGAACGTGCCCTCGCCCCACGAGACGAATCCCTCGGGCGGCTTCTTGCGCTGCACCTTGCGGCGCTTCTTCGGGTCGTCACCGGCCTTGGCGAGGGCGCGCACGTTCTCGATCTCGTGCTCGGGCGCCTGCACCACGACGGTGCCCATCGTGTCGAACCCGGCGCGGCCGGCGCGGCCGGCGATCTGATGGAACTCGCGGGCCTTGAGCTGCCGGGTCCGGGTGCCGTCGTACTTCGTCAGGCCGGTCAGCAGCACCGTCCGGATGGGCACGTTGATACCCACCCCGAGGGTGTCGGTGCCGCAGATGACCTTCAGCAGGCCGTCCTGGGCCAGCCGCTCGACGAGCCGCCGGTACTTCGGCAGCATCCCGGCGTGGTGCACGCCGATGCCGTGCCGCACCAGCCGCGACAGCGTCTTGCCGAAGCCGGTGGAGAACCGGAACGCGCCGATCGCCTCGGCGATCGCGTCCTTCTCCTCGCGCGAGCACATGCTGACGCTGGTCAGGGCCTGCGCCCGCTCCAGGGCGGCGGCCTGGGTGAAGTGGACGACGTAGACGGGGGCCTGGTGCGTGGTGACCAGTTCCTCGATCTCTTCGCCGATGGGCTTCTGGGAGTAGGAGAAGGACAGCGGCACCGGCCGCTCGGAACCGGACACCTCGGTGGTGGTGCGGCCGGTGCGCCGGGTCAGGTCCTTCTTCAGGAAGGTGACGTCGCCGAGGGTCGCCGACATCAACAGGAACTGCGCGCGGGGCAGTTCCACGAGGGGCACCTGCCAGGCCCACCCGCGGTCCGGCTCCGAGTAGAAGTGGAACTCGTCCATCACCACCTGGCCGATGTCCGAGTCGGCGCCCTCGCGCAGCGCCAGATTGGCGACGATCTCGGCGGTGGCGCAGATGATCGGCGCACCGGGGTTCACCGAGGCGTCGCCGGTCATCATCCCGACCCGGTCGGCGCCGAACACCTCGCACAACGCGAAGAACTTCTCGCTGACCAGCGCCTTGATCGGGGCCGTGTAGAACGTGCGCGTACCGGTGGCGAGGGCGAAGAAGTGCGCGCCGAGCGCCACCATCGACTTGCCCGACCCGGTGGGCGTCGCGAGGATCACGTTCGACCCGGAGACCAGCTCCAGCAGCGCCTCCTCCTGCGCCGGGTACAGCGAGAGGCCGCGCCCGGTCGTGAAGGTAGTGAAGGCGTCGAACAGCGAGTCCTCGTCGACGATGTCGGGGGTCAGATCCGGAAGCAGCACCGCTCCAGGCTAGTTGTTGCCGCCGTGACCGCGCCGACGCGCCGTGCGCGGCAGGTCGCTCAGGTGGCGCTGCGTTCGTCGGCGCCCATCGCGCCGAGCACGGCCCTGCGGGTGGCCGGACCGCCGGTGATCTGGTTCTCGCTGACGCCGTTGATCAGCAACTCGCGCCAGCGTTGCTCGTCGAACACGAGGGGTGCGGTGGAGTCGAGGAATTCCTCGACGACCCGCAGGAACCGGATGGGATCGTCCCGGAACGGGAAATGACCGGCGCCGCGGAAGACGTCGAGCCGGGAATTGGGCATCGCCGAATGCGCCAGGTAACCGTGACTGACCGGGATCACGCTGTCGTGATCTCCCCAGATCAGTTGCACGGGCAGGTTCTCGGTCAGGTAACAGCGGTCGAGCATCGTCACCACCTGGCCGCGCCAGTCCACGACGGCCCGCAGCGTCCGCAGGAACGCCTCGTAGGCGGTGGGGTCGGGCAATCCGCTCAGGACGCGGATCAGATCCGAGGTGTCGTGCAGGAAGGGGCCGGGCCGCAGCGGAGTGTCGTGCAACTGTCCGAGCAGACCGCCGGCGATGCGTACGGCGGGCATGGCCCCCGGTAGACGCAGCAGCTTGAGGACCTCGCTCAGGCCGGGCATGGACAGCAGGCGCAGCGCCGGGTGGACGTCCTTGGTGACGCCGCCGGCCGAGACCAGGATGAGCCGGTCGACCATCTGCGGGAACTGGTATGCGAACTGCATCGCGACGCCGCCGCCGAGGGAGTGCCCGACCACGGTGACGTGCTCGATGTCCAGGACCGACAGCAGGTCGCGCACGCCGTTGGCGTACGCGGCGACCGAGTAGTCGGCGCGGGGCTTGTCGGAGCGGCCGTGGCCGAGCAGGTCCGGTGCGATGACCGTGTACTTGCGGGCCAGGTGCGGGATGACCTCCTGCCAGGTCGAGGAGTTGTCGCCGATCCCGTGGATCAGCAGCAGCGCGGGGCCGTCGCCGGCGAGCCGGAAGGCGCGACGGTACCCGTGGATGGTGCGGAAGACCATCCGTGTCTCCGCGTCCGGCACCGGCCGGAGCGTGCGTGTGCGCGGTGTACCCATGTGCGTCTCCTGACCGCCGGTTCCTCGTCGACCTTTGGCGTCCGAGGCGCCGAACCGTCGCCGGCCCGACCCTTCAACTCAACTCGTCGAACTGAGCGTACTGACTGTATGTGACCTGCACAACGCAAAGTGTAACGAGAGAGTAATGATCCGGGGTCGGACAGGCGGCGATTCGAACCCGGTCAGGCGGGGGGATCCGCCTCGCCGGGCTGTCCGTTCCCGCCGCGATCCTCGTATTCGGCGAGGAAACGCTCGAACTCGGCGCCGATCTCCTCGCCGGTCGGCAGGTTCTCGTCCGTCGGCAGCTGCGCGGCCTGCTGCTCCTGCGCGGCGACATAGCTGTCGTACTGCCGCTCGAGTCCGCGGACCACCGCCTGCACCTCCTCGTTCTGGGCGATGTGCTCGTCGATCTGCTCACGCACCCGTGCGGCGGCCTCGCCGAGCGCGGCCAGCGGCAACGCGAGGCCCCCGGCTTCGGCGACGTTCTCGAGCAACGTCTCGGCAGCGCCCGGGTAGTCGGTCTGTGCCAGATAGTGGGGCACGTGGACCGAGAACCCCACCGACTCGTGCCCGTGCTGAGCCATCCGCAGCTCGAGCAGCGACGACACCCCCGCCGGCACCTGCAGCTCGCCCGTCCAGCGGTGGTGGTCGGCGATCAGGTCCTTGTTCGTCGAGTGCGCCGTCACGCTCAGCGGGCGGGTGTGGGGGATCGCCATCGGGATCGCGCTGATCCCGATCGTGCGCCGGACGCCGAACTGCTCGGCGAGCAGGCGCACCGCCGTGATGAACCGCTCCCATTTCAGGTCCGGCTCCGCGCCGGCCAGCAACAGGAAGGGGGCTCCGGCCGTGTCGATCAGGGCGTACAGGTTGAGTTCGGGGGCGGCGTAGTCGGAGAAGTGATCGGCCTTGAACGTCATGGTCGGCCGCCGGGACCGGTAGTCGATCAGCTCGTCCACGGCGAACGACGCCACGAGTTCGCTTTCGAGGCTCTCGCGCAGGTGCGTGGTGGCGAGCCGCACTGCATGCCCGGCGTCGGCGAACCCCTCGAGACCGTGCACGAGCACGGGACCCTCGCCGTCGGCAGACGTGAGCTGCGGAGCGGGGAACTCGAGCTCGTACATGCGGGACTGGTCGTCCATGCGAACATCCTCCGTTCGATCCGGGGCGCCGTGATACCGCCGGGTCACCGGCGTGGCATGGTGGAGTTCGAGTCTAGTTGAACTGGTGATCAGCTTCTGCCGGGGCACCGCCCCCGCGGGACGCGACAGCGGAGGTCCGGTGGGAACCCACAGCGCAGGAGACGACGTCCGGACGCCGCGCCGCCCCCGGACCCGGCCGGTGCCCCTCCGTCGGCTGGGCGCGACCGTGATCGGTGGCGCGGTGCTGCTCGCGACCGGTTGCTCGGCGACCGTCGACGGGACACCACAGCCCGAGCCGGCCGCACTGGCCACCACGGACGAAGCCGGCACCGCGAGCCGGCCCCTCGCCGAACTGCTGCTGCCGCCCGAGCAGTTCCCCGAGCCGTACGACGCGGTGGTGCTGCCGCCGCAGGCGGTCGCCCAGGCCGCTCCCGACCTCACCGGAGTCCCGGAGGGGGCCAAGGTGGATCCGCCCGGATGTCTGCCGTCGCCGCAGAACTACGGCCCGGACGGGACCGCGATGGTGGTCGGCACGGACAACGACAGCCGGGCCACGATCTCGGTCGAACTCGTCGCTGTCACCGACGAACTGGCCGCCTACCGCGACCGTCTCGTCGAATGCCCCGTCGTGGCGGCGACCCGCCGGGGCGTCACCGCCACGGTGACGACCACGGTCGACCCGTCGGCGCCGCCGGCCGCCGCGGGGGTGGCCACCCTTGCGTTCACCCGCACCGTCCGCTCGGGCGAGGGCCGGGAGGTGGTCACCCAGTCGATGACCAGCCGGATCGCCCAGGTCGACGACGTGCGGGTGCTGGTGACCTACATGTCCTTCGGTGCGGGGCCCGCCGACACCGCCACCCTCGCCCGGGTGTTCGAGGCGAGCGTGGAGCGCGTCCGCGTCGGCTGAGACGCGGCACGCTACCAGCCGGCGCCGACATCGGGCGGCCGGAACTTCTGCGGCCGCAGCACTTGTCCACAACCGGGGCGCTCGTCCCCAGATTCCACGGATCCGGGTCGCGCGGCCCCCGAAGGTGCCGGTCGTCGGGGACAGTCGGCGCATGACCACATCGACTTCCTCGCCCCGGCCGCTGCGACTCACCGATCCGGGGGACCTGATCGCCGCCGTGCCGGCCATGCTCGGCTTCCTTCCCGCACGGTCGCTGATCGTGCTGAGCCTCGCGTCCGATGCCGGCGGCGGGCGCGACGGTGCCCGGTCCGCGACCGTCGGCGCCGTCATGCGCCATGACCTGATCCTGCCGCCCGGCGAGGACGATCCGGCGCCGGCTGCGATGCGCGACGTCTTCGACCGATTCGGTGCGCTCTGCGACCGGGAGGGCGCCGACGCCGTGCTCGTCGTCCTCGTCGACGACCGTCTCGAGCATCCCGACGCCCCCGCCGTCGCCGCGGCCTGCCGGCTGCTCGACGACTTCGCCGTCCGCCTCGACCGACGCGGGGTTCGCATCGCAGGCGCACACGCTGTTTCCGAGATTGCTTGCGGCAGAACATGGTTCTCGCTCGTCGGCGGTGTGCGCGGGACGGTGCCGGACCCGCAGTCCTCGCCCGTCGCCGCTGCCCGCGTCTTCGAGGGCGGGGCGATCCGGCGGTCCCGCGCCGAACTCGCCGACCTGCTCGCCCCGCTGCCGACGCCGGGGCGCATGCAGGTCGCCGACCACATCGACGAGGCGATCGACGCGCGCGACCTCGCCTACGAACTGGCCGTTCGCGCCGGCGGTCGCGACCGCGCCGACCGCCAGGAACTCGAGGCCGTGCTGGCCCACATCGCCCGGCACCACGACGGCGCCGAGCTGCTCGCGCCCGAGCTCGCCGAACTCGCGGTCCTGCTGTCCAATTCGACCGTGCGCGACGCCGTGATGGCCCTCGCGGCGGGCGCCGAGGCCGACACCGCCGAGCGGTTGTGGGTCGCGCTCACCCGGCGGCTCCCGGACCCGGAACGAGCCGAGGCCGCCGCCCTCGTCGGCTACAGCGCGTACGTTCGCGGCGACGGACCGCTCGCCGGGGTCGCGCTGGGGGTGGCGCTCGAGTCGAACCCGCGGCACCGGCTCGCCGACCTCCTCGACCAGGCCCTGCAGGCTGGGCTGCGGCCGCACACCGTGCGCGGCCTCGCCGACACCGGCTACGAGATCGCCGCGCGGCTCGGAGTGCGAATGCCCCCGCCCGAGCCGGCGGCGTGACCGCCGGGAGTGCGGCGCCGGCTCAGCGCCGTGCCGCGTGCGACCGGTCGCCGAGTTCCTGCAGGTAGGCCCACGCGTCGGCGACGATCTCGTCGAGGCTCGTGTGCTGCGGCTTCCAGCCCAGTTCCTCGACGGCGCGGCGGCTCGAGGCGATCAGCACGGCCGGGTCCCCGGCGCGCCGGGGTGCATCGACCACCGTGATCGGCAGGCCCGTCACCCGGCGGCACGCCTCGATGACCTCCCGGACGGTGAAACCCTCGCCGCTCCCGAGGTTGTAGACGGCGTGCTCGCCGGGCCGGGCGGCCGCGAGTGCCAGCAGGTGGGCGTCGGCGAGGTCCTTGACGTGGATGTAGTCCCGCACCGCCGTGCCGTCCTTGGTCGGCCAGTCGGTGCCGAACACCGAGATGCGCTCGCGCTGGCCGAGCGCCACCTGCAGCACGAGCGGAATCAGGTGCGTCTCGACCACGCGGTTCTCGCCGGCACCGTGGTATGCGCCCGCGACGTTGAAGTAGCGCAGACTCGTCGCGGCCAGGCCGTACGCCCGCGTGTACGACGAGATCGCATGGTCGATGGCGAGTTTCGTGGCGCCGTAGGGGTTGGTGGGCCGGGCGGGTGCATCCTCGGTGATCGGTACCCGGTCCGGTTCGCCGTACGTCGCCGCCGTCGACGAGAACACCAGCCGCGGTGTTCCCGACGCGCGGATCGCGTCCAGCAGGGCGAGGGTCGCGACGACGTTGCCGTGCCAGTACTTGTCCGGATGCTCGACGGACTCGCCGACCAGGGACTGGGCCGCGAAGTGCAGCACCCCGTCGAACCGGGGCTGTCCGCCGCCGAGCACCTCGGCGGCGGCGGTCGCGATGTCGCCCTCGACGAATTCCGCGCCGGCCGGGACGGCGTCGGCGTTGCCGGTGGACAGATCGTCGAGGATCACCACCTCGTGACCCTGCTCGAGCAGCACCGTGCTGCAGACGCTGCCCACATAGCCGGCACCGCCGGTAACCAGAAGCCTCACGCTGTGACCCTTCTTCGCCGGCCCGCGCGGGGCCGGCGAAGGGCCTGTCTCAGACCTGCTTCACCTGCACCGCGTGGGCCATCTCGTCGGAAAGTTCGAAGCCGTCGTGGCCGGGCACGTTGATGACCACCGACCCCGGCTTCGTCTCGACTGTAACGCGTGCGTCGGGGACGATCCCCGCCTCACGCAGCCGCCCTATCACCTCGTGATCGGACTGCACGTACTCCGCCAGCCGGCGCACGACCACGGCGGTCGGCTTGCCCGGCGGGATCTCGGTGAGCCGCACCAGCCGCTCGTCCGCCGCCGCCGGGCGGTGCAGCCCGAGCTGGTCCAGTCCCGGAATCGGATTGCCGTACGGCGACGTCGTGGGGTTGTGCAGCACCTCCACGAGGCGGCGCTCGACCTCCTCGCTCATCACGTGCTCCCAGCGGCATGCCTCGGCGTGCACGTTCTCCCAATCGAGACCGATCACATCCACGAGCAGCCGCTCGGCGAGCCGATGCTTACGCATGACCGACACCGCCAGGTCGCGGCCCTTCTCGGTCAGTTCGAGGTGCCGATCGCCTGCCACGCGCAGCAGCCCGTCCCGCTCCATCCGGGCGACGGTCTGGCTCACGGTCGGTCCGCTCTGCTCCAGGCGCTCGGCAATGCGCGCACGCAGCGGCACGACGCCCTCTTCCTCCAAGTCGTAGATCGTCCGGAGGTACATCTCCGTGGTATCGACCAGGTCCTTCACTCTCACACCCCTTCGTCTGCGGCCGATTCTAACCGGGCGAAACCCCCGGCGGGCGCACCTCGAGCGGCGCCGCCCGGCGGGGCGCGCCGGGGCCCTCCGGCACTCGCATCGCCCCGGGCGGCGCAGTAGCTTTGTGGCCATGACCACGACCTCCGCCGCGACGGGCGATCCGACACATCCGAGCGGCGACCGAGTGGTGGTGTGGAGCCCGGAGTTCCTCGACTACCGGTGGGGCCCGACCCATCCCATGAATCCCACCCGGCTCGATCTCACGATGGCTCTGTCCCGCGGCCTCGGCCTGCTCGAGGGGGTGGAGACCCTGCGCCCGCCGGCCGCGGACGACGCCGATCTGCTGCGCATCCACACCCCCGCCTATCTCGAGGCCGTCAAGCACGCCGGCAGCCTGCCACCGGGTTCGACCGCCGGAGCGGAGGCCCCGCACGGTCTCGGCACCGAGGACAACCCGATCTTCCCGCGCATGCACGAGGCCAGCGCCGTGCTCGCGGGCGGCACCCTCGCCGCCGCCCGGGAGATCGCCGCCGGCCGCACCCGGCGGGCGGTGAGCATCGGCGGCGGGATGCACCACGCCATGGCGGACTGGGCCGCCGGATTCTGCGTGTACAACGACGCCGCCATCGCCATCTCGTGGCTCCTGGACAACGGCTTCGACCGGATCGCCTACATCGACGTCGATGCCCACCACGGCGACGGGGTGCAGCACGCCTTCCTGAGCGATCCCCGGGTGCTCACCGTCTCCATCCACCAGCACCCGGCGACGCTGTGGCCGAACACCGGCTGGTCCAGCGAGGTCGGCACCGGCGCCGCCGAGGGGACCGCGATCAACCTGCCGGTCCTGCCCGGCACCGTCGACGCGCTGTGGCTGCGCGCATTCCACGCCGTCGTCCCCGCCGCGGTCGCGACGTTCCGGCCGCAGATCATCATCAGCCAGTGCGGCGCCGACAGTCACCGGGAGGATCCGCTGGCCGACCTCTCGTTGACCGTCGACGGCCAGCGCGCGGCGTATCTCGCCATGCGCGAACTCGCGGACCGGCACTGCGAGGGCCGGTGGCTCGCCGTGGGCGGAGGCGGCTACGGGCTGGTGCGGGTGGTGCCGAGATCCTGGACCCACCTGATCGCAGCCGTACTCGACCGCGAGATCGACCCCGCCACCCCGATCCCCGACGAGTGGCGCGAGCGGGTCGCCGCGATGGCGCCGGGGGTCGATCTGCCCACCGTGATGGGGGAGGGCGGCGACGTGGCGTATCTGCCGTGGGACGGCCCCGGCGGTACCCCCGAGACCGGCGTCGCATCGTTCGATCGTGCCCTCAGCCGCGTCGACTCGGCCATCGTCGCCACCCGCCGGGCCTGCTTCCCGCTGCTCGGCCTGGACCCGGAGGACCCGCGTGACTGAATCCGAG
The DNA here is from genome assembly GCF_011058195.1 of Rhodococcus sp. 14C212. Classification (NCBI taxonomy): domain Bacteria; kingdom Bacillati; phylum Actinomycetota; class Actinomycetes; order Mycobacteriales; family Nocardiaceae; genus Rhodococcus; species Rhodococcus sp. 14C212. Next base: position 18,292 of record NZ_JAALEH010000079.1, read on the forward strand.
AACACGGCCCACGGCCCCGCGGTCACCGCGGGACAGACCCCCGACGGCGACGCCACCGCCGGCGAGCCGGCCCATGCCGCCGCCGGCGAGCCGGCCCATGCCACCGCCGGCGAGCCGGCCGACGCCACCGCCGGCGAGCAGGCCGACGCTGCAGCCCGCGCACAGGCGGAGAAGGATGCCGCCCGCGAGCGCGCACTCGCCGTCGCCCGCAACTACCCCAAGCACTGGGTGGCGGACGTCCTCGCCGCGGACGGCAAAGCCGTGCACCTGCGTCCCATCGTCCCCGAGGACGCGGACCTGCTCGTGGACTTCCACAGCAAACTCTCCGAGCGCACCCGCTATCTCCGCTACTTCGGTCCCTACCCGACGATGTCGAAACGGGACCTGTTCAACTTCACCGTCGTCGACCACCACCGGCGGGTCGCGTTCGTGGCCCTGCTCGGCGGGGAGATCATCGCGGTCGGCCGCTACGAGGGTCTGCCCGAGGGCGACGGCCTGTCCGCCGAGGTCGCATTCACCGTCGCCGACGCACACCAGGGCCGCGGCCTCGGTCCGATCCTGCTCGAGCACCTCGCCGGGGCCGCCGCCGAGAACGGCCTCCACATGTTCGTCGCGGAGGTGCTGGCCGAGAACCGCAACATGGTGACGGTGTTCCGGGAGGCCGGCTACCAGGTCAGTCGCAGTTTCGAGGGCGGCGTGGTGCGCCTCGAGTTCGCCATCGACCCCACCGAGGCGCTGGTGTCGGTGCGTAACGCCCGGGAACGCGCCGCCGAGGCCCGCAGCGTCCGCAACCTGCTCAGCCCGGGCAGTGCCGCCGTCATCGGCGCGTCCACCGACAGCCGCAAGGTGGGCAACGCGGTCCTGGTCAACATGCTGCGCAGCGGCTTCACCGGCCCGGTCTATCCGGTCAACGCCGAGCACCGCTCGGTGCGTGGCGTGCGGGCCTATCCGACCGTCCGCGACATCCCCGACGACATCGACCTCGCGATCGCGGCGGTCCCGGCCGAGGCCATCGACGCGGTGCTCGACGACTGCCTCGCCAAGGGCGTCAAGGCGTTGCTCGTCGTGTCGTCCGGCTTCGGCGAGACCGGCCCGGAGGGCCGGGCCGCGGAACGCCGTCTCGTCCACGCGGCCCGGGCACACGGCATGCGGCTGATCGGGCCGAACGCGCTCGGCGTCGCCAACAACGATCCGGAGATCCGTCTCAACGCCACCCTCGCGCCCGTGCTGCCCGCGGCCGGCAACGTCGGCTTCTTCTGCCAGTCCGGCGCGCTGGGCATCGCCATCCTCGACCAGGCAACCAAGACCGGCGTCGGCCTGTCCTCGTTCGTCTCTGCCGGCAACCGCGCCGACCTGTCGGGCAACGACCTGCTGCAGTACTGGGACACCGACCCGGCCACCGAGGTGGTGCTGCTGTATCTCGAGAGCTTCGGCAATCCGCGCAAGTTCTCGCGCATCGCGCGGCGCGTGGCCCGCAGCAAGCCGATCGTCGCCGTCAAGAGCGGCCGCCACGCCGTGCCCCCGGTCCTGGCTGCCCGCACGGGGGAGATGGACGACACCATCGTGCGGGACCTGTTCGAGCAGGCCGGCGTCGTGCAGGTGGGTTCGATCTCGCAGTTGTTCGACTCCGCCCTGTTGTTCGGCTACCAGCCGCTGCCGGCCGGACCTCGCGTCGCGGTGGTGGGCAACTCCACGGCCCTCGGCGTACTCGCTGTCGATGCCGCCCGCAGCGAGGGCCTGCACGTCGGTGAACCCGTCGATCTGGGTGCGACGGCCTCGCCGGAACAGTTCGCGGCGGCCGTCGCCCACGCGCTCGAGGCGGCCGATGTCGACGCGGTGATCGCGGTGTTCGTGCCCCCGGTCGCCGTGACGGTCGAGCCGTACGCGCAGGCCCTGCGCGACGCCGTCGCCGGCACCGACAAGCCGGTGCTGACGACGTTCCTCGCCACCGAAGGCCTGCCCGACGTGCTCGCCGTGCGCGGACCGGACGGCCACCCCACGCGGGGGTCGGTGCCGTCGTATCCGGGGCCCGAGCGGGCGGCGCTCGCGCTGGCTCGGGCGTGGCGGTACGCCAAGTGGCGCAGCCGCCCGGCCTCCCAGGTCGTCCGCCCGGCGGGCGTCGACGCAGACAAGGCCCGCACCCTGGTCGAAGGGTGGCTGGCGACGTCGCCGGACGGACGCTGGCTCTCGGACACCGAGGCGGCGCTGCTGCTCGCGTGCTACGGCGTGCACATCGCCGAGTTCCGGGCGGTGACCACGGCCGACGAGGCCGTTGCCGCCGCGGAGGAGATCGGGTTCCCCGTCGCGGTGAAGGCGACCGGCGCCCACTGGCGGCACCGGCCGGACCTGAGCGGGGTGCGGCTGGATCTGCTCGGGCCCGAGGCGGTGCGGATCGCGTACCGTGACCTCGCCGCGGTCTCCGGGGAGCCGTTGCTGCACGTGCAGAAGATGGCGACCAAGGGCATCGGTTGCGTCGTGCAGGTGCAGGACGACCCGTCGTTCGGGTCGCTGATCTCGTTCGGTCTCGCCGGGGTCATCTCCGACCTGCTCGGCGACCGCGCCTTCCGGGTCCTGCCGGTCACCGAGGACGAGGCGGTCGAGCTGATAGACGCACCCAAGGCGGCGCCGCTGCTGTCCGGCTACCGCAATACCGAGCCGGTCAGCAAGGCCGCCCTCGTCGACCTGGTCCAGCGCATCTCCGCTCTCGCCGACGATCTGCCGGAGGTGCGGGAGATCGCGTGCGAACCGATCCTCGCGTCTCCCACGGGCGCGGAGATCACCGACGCGCACCTGCGGATCGGACCCGAACCGCACCCCCTCGACCTCGGCCCCCGCCGGCTGCGCTGACACGGCTGCCGCGGCCGCGGCGGTCCGCGGACGCAAAGATCCCCGAGAACCCAGCCCGGTTCTCGGGGATCGTCCGGCCGACTGCCCGGTCAGCTGGCGTAGGCGCGGAGGCGTTCGGCGCGGTCGCCCTCGCGGAGCTTGCCCATCACTTCCCGCTCGATCTGACGGACCCGCTCACGGGAGAGGCCGAACAGCTTGCCGATCTGGTCGAGGGTGCGGGGCTGGCCGTCGTCGAGGCCGTAGCGCAGGCGGATCACCTGCTGCTCGCGCTCGTCCAGGGTGGCCAGGACGCTGCGCACGTCGCTGTGCAGCAGCCCGGCGATCACCGCGTTCTCCGCGGACGTCGCCTCGGCATCCTCGATGAAGTCGCCGAGCGGGGCCTCCTCGTCGTTGCCGACCGGCATGTCCAGGCTCACCGGGTCGCGGCTGTGGTCCAGCAGGTCGCCGATCTTCTCGACCGGGATACCCGACTCCGCGGACAGTTCCTCGTCGGTCGCCTCCCGGCCGAGCTGCTGATGCAGTTCCCGCTTGATCCGGGCCAGCTTGTTGACCTGCTCGACGAGGTGGACGGGGAGCCGGATCGTGCGGCTCTGGTCGGCCATGCCGCGGGTGATGGCCTGACGGATCCACCAGGTGGCGTAGGTCGAGAACTTGAAGCCCTTGGCGTAGTCGAACTTCTCCATGGCGCGGATCAGGCCCAGGTTGCCCTCCTGGATCAGGTCCAGCAGGGGCATGCCGCGGCCGGTGTAGCGCTTGGCCAGGGACACGACCAGACGCAGGTTCGCCTCGAGCAGGTGGCTGCGGGCGGCCCGGCCGTCACGCACGACGAACGCCAGGTCGCGCTTCTTCGCGGCGGTGAGCCGCTTCTTGGTCTCCAGCAGATGCTGGGCGTACAGGCCGGCCTCGATCCGCTTGGCCAGTTCCACCTCGTCCGCAGCGCTCAGCAGGGCCGTGCGGCCGATCCCGTTCAGATAGACGCGGACCAGGTCCGCGGCCGGGCTCTGGCTGTCGAGGTCGGAATCGACGCGGGCGGTGGTATCGGGGCGTGCCATGACGTGCCTCCTCATCGGTGGTGTCTCGATGCGTTCAACGCGCAGGACCCCTGGGAAAGTTCCCGGGGTTCCTCCGCCGGAACCGTCCTGACCTGCGGATACGGCGAACAGGTCCTGAGAAGTTGCTGAGAACACACCACCGGGGGAACCGGCGGGTAACTTTCCGGCCCGCCGGGCCGCCCTACCGGACGGGTTCGACGAGTCCGTGCCGGACGAGCGCCTGCACCAGGGGGACCGCCCGCCCGGCCAGCGCCTGCTCGTCCTCGTCGTGCGCGGCGGCGAGCAGCGCCACCAGTTCCGACAGCGGCAGGCCGTCGGCCCGCATCCCAGCCAGCAGCGCCGCCGCGGGATCGTCCACCTCGTGCTGCCAGTTCGGGCCGCCGCCGCGGTGCACGCGCGTCACCACCTGCCGCCAGCCGTCCTCACCCGGCAGGTACACGCGCTCCAGGGCGGTGTCGGGCCGCACGACGAACCGCGCCTCGAGGACATCGTGGTCGCGCAACCACGCCAGCCGCTCGAAGTAGCCGACGGCCTCCGCCCCGAGCGGGTCGGTGAAGCCGTGCCGCAGGTCCTCGGCGAGCACGTCGCTGGGCGCGTCGGTGCGCCGCAGGTAGACGAACCCGAAGCCGATGCCCTCGACCCGGTGCCGCTCGAAGTGGTCGAGCCACGCCTCGGCGCGCGCCGCCACCGCCGGATCCCGCGGATCGGCGTCGCCGTCACGCAGCCACGTCCCCACGTAGAGGGCGGGGTCGGCGACGTCGCGCTGCACGATCCACGCATCGACCCCGTGGGCGGGCAGCCAGGAGGCGATCCGGCGTCGCCAGTCCTCGTCCTCGACGTGCACCCACGAGGCCAGCATCGCCGCGGTGCCCCCCGGGGTCAGGTGCTCGGCGGCGCGGGAGACCATCAGTTCGCTCGCCCCGTCGAGGTCCAGGCCCGAGTCCCGGTAGGTGTGCTCGACCCGTCCGGTGCTCACCACGAACGGCGGGTTCGCGATGATCCGCTCGAAGCGGCGGCCGGTCACCGGCTCGAACCACGACCCCTCGAGCAGTTCGACCTCGACCTCGTTCAGCGCGGCCGTCGCGGCGGCCAGGTCCAGCGCCCGGGCGTTGACGTCGGTGGCGGTGACGGTGCCGGCGAAGTCGGTGGCGCGCACGGCCTGTACGCCGCAGCCGGTGCCCAGGTCCAGCACCGAGCCGACCGGGTCGGTGGGCATGGCCTGCAGCAGCGACAGCGAGGCGTGCCCGACCCCGAGCACGTGGTCCTCGCGGGTGGGCCGGGGGCGCATCGCCCCGTCGAGGTCCGACAGCATCCAGCGGGTGCCGGTGCCGGCGTCGAGCGGGCGCAGGTCCAGCGCCGCGCGCACGCCGTCACCGTCGCGTTCGAGCAGCCCGGCCGCGATCGCCGTCGCCACGTCGACCGGGGCGAGCGCCGCCCCCACCTGCGCGGCAGGCAGCGTGTCGCACACCAGGAACAGGCGCACGAGGGTGCCGAGATCACCCCCGCCCGCCGCGGCCCGCCGCACCGGCACGGGCTCGCCCCGGCCGAGCGCGGCGTGCGCGTCGGGGCCGAGCAGCTCGAGCAGAGTGTCGGTGTCGAACCGGGCGCACGTCAGCGCCGTGCGTAGCGGGGGACAGATCGAAAGCAGCAGGTCGCGGTCCACCCCCGCATTCTGGCAGCACCCCGAGGCCGCGTCGCCGGGGACCGGGGAACCCGGTCAGCCGTCGATCACGCGGGGCTGCGGGCCCTCCAGGGCGGTGGTCTCGTCCCCGCGGCCGTCCCAACGGCTGGGCTCGTCCTTCGACCGCGGTGGACGATCGTTGGCGATGAGCACCGCCACCCACGGCAACGGGACGGACAGGGCGAGGATGCCCACCGAGAGCCAGGGATTGGCGAACGCCGCGTACGCGAGGGCGGCGAGGATCATGGCGGGGATGCGGAAGGACATGAGCGTGAGGTACTTGCGGACCCGCGCACGGTGCTGGTCCTCCAGCGACAACGCCGCCTCGGTGATCAGAACCGGTTTCTCGGGTGACCCGTCGTCGTAGTCCCCATTGAAACCCGGAGTTCTCGACATCCTTCTACTGTCCCACCCGCGCGCGCGGAATGCACATGCGCATCCGCACCGAGGGTGCGGCATCATGTAACGGTGAGCACCGACATCAAGGAACGGCCGGATACCACCACCGACGAAACCACCGACGACGACACTCCCAAGTTCTTCCACTACGTCAAGAAGGACAAGATCGCCGAGAGCGCGGTCATGGGCACCCACGTCGTCGCGCTGTGCGGCGAGGTCTTCCCGGTGACGCGCTCCCCGAAGCCGGGGTCACCGGTGTGCCCGGAGTGCAAGAAGGTCTACGAGGGCCTGCGCAAGGGCGACTGATCGGCCGTCTCGTCCGGAGCCGCCGGGGCGTGTTCGCCGGCGGCCTCTTCCGCTGCGCGCGGGTGCGGCGCGTCCACGGGGCACGACTCCGGTTCCCGCTGTTCCGGGCGCATGATGTCTGGTAGCCGGATCGGGATCGGCGCCGTCCCGAGCCGCCGGGTCAGGCCGGTCACCGCGGCCGCCGCCGGCGAGGGCGCCGCGGCCGCCCGTTCGGCCAGCCACCGGCGCATCTGCTCGATGCGGGTCTCACGGGCAGGCCAGAACTCCTGCACGGTCGCGTTGAACTCGGCGCCCAGCACGACTGCGAAGCCGAGGAAGAAGGTGAACAGCAGGAACGCGATCGGGGTGGCGAGCGCTCCGTAGGTGTAGCCGGTCCCGGAGACCCACCGCAGATACCAGCGCAGTCCCGCGCTCGACGCCATGAAGAACGTGCCCGCGAGGATCGCGCCGCCCAGCAGCCGATGCCACGGCAACGATCTCGGCAGCGCCACCTTGTACAGCGTCGTCAGGCCCACGAGCAGCAGCAGTCCCACGCCGGGGTAGTAGAACGTGTCCAGCAGCCGGGTGCCGAGGTCGTACCACGCCGCCGGCAGCGCACGCCCGATCATGGTCGGCCCGAGCGCGACGAGTGGCAGCGTGAACACCGCCAGCACGAGGAACACCACGTACAGCAGCAGCGCGAAGAACCGCTGCCAGACGGGATGCCGGTGATCGTGCTGGTCGTGTGCCTCGTCGATCGAGTCCACGAACGTCGAGATCGCCGACGAACCCGCCCACAGCGACAGCAGGAACCCGAGGGACATCACGTCGGCGCGTCCCCGCAGCAGCACGTCCTGCACCGTGGGCCCGATGATGTCGTCGACGACGCTCTCGCTGAACATCGTGCGGCTGAACGTGACGATCTTGGATTGGATGATCTCCACCGTGTCCGGCCCGAACCACCCGGCCACGTACCCGAGACTGCCCAGCAGGCCCAGCAGCAGCGGGGGCAACGACAGCGTCTGCCAGAACGCGGCCGCGGCGGCCTTGCTGAAGATGGAGTCGTCCCACGCCTTGGTCGCCGTGCGGGCGATCACCCGCAGGCCGCGATGCACCGGCCGCCGTCGCGGGCTCGATGCGGCGGTGGATCCGGCCGGTGGGGATATGTCGCTCATGGGTACTTCCAGCATTCCTGACGACACGCCGCGGTGCGCGGCGGCGGGCCGACGGGACCGCGAATTCTGTCATGATCGTCTCCTGTCGCCCGCGTCACGGACGGCGGTTCGGATGCGGGCCGGGCGCGCGGGCCGGGATAGGCTGCTCGACGGCCGTCGCCCGCCCGGCGACCGCACGGCGGTGCCCGTTCGCCGCCCGCCGACGCCGCCGCCGGGCGAAACCACCTGCACGACCGGAGAAGGAGCACGAGTAGCCGGTGAGCATCGAGACCGTCGGAACAGCGTCCTCCGCCCCCGCCGGACAGCTGCGTGCCTGGCAGCGCCGGGCCCTCACGAAGTACCTCGCGACGGGTCCGCGGGACTTCCTCGCCGTCGCGACCCCGGGCGCCGGTAAGACGACGTTCGCGCTCCGCGTCGCGAGCGAGCTGCTGCGCGACCGCACCGTCGACCAGGTGACGGTCGTCGCCCCGACCGAGCACCTCAAACACCAGTGGGCCGCCTCGGCCGCTCGTTCCGGCATCGCGCTGGACTCGAACTTCACCAACTCCACGGGCCAGACGTCGAGCGACTTCCACGGCGTGGTGGTGACCTATGCGCAGGTCGCCTCGCATCCGTTCAAGCACCGGGTCCGCACCGAGGCGCGCCGCACCCTGGTCATCCTCGACGAGATCCACCACGGCGGCGACGCCAAGAGCTGGGGGGAGGGCATCCGGGAGGCGTTCGGCGACGCCACCCGCCGCCTCGCCCTGACCGGAACGCCGTTCCGCAGCGACGACAGCGCCATCCCGTTCGTGATGTACGAACCGAACGCCGAGGGTCTCATGCAGTCCCGGGCCGACCACGCGTACGGCTACGCCGACGCACTCGCCGACGGCGTCGTGCGCCCGGTGGTGTTCCTCGCCTACTCCGGTGAAGCCCGGTGGCGCAACAACGCGGGGGAGGAGTACTCGGCGCGGCTCGGCGAGCCGCTCAGCGCAGAGCAGACCGCCCGGGCGTGGCGGACCGCGCTCGATCCCGCCGGCGACTGGATCCCGGCCGTCCTCACCGCCGCCAACACGCGGCTCGAGCAGCTGCGCCAGGGCGGGATGCCCGACGCGGGCGGACTGGTCATCGCCAGCGACCAGACGGTGGCCCGCTCGTACGCCAGGATCCTCGAGCAGCTCACCGGCGAGGCGCCCGCACTCGTCCTGTCCGACGACCCGACCGCCTCGGGGCGCATCTCGGAGTTCGACGCGAGCACCCAACGCTGGATGGTGGCGGTGCGAATGGTGTCCGAAGGCGTCGACGTGCCGCGGCTCGCGGTGGGCGTGTACGCCACCAGCGCATCGACGCCGCTGTACTTCGCCCAGGCCATCGGCCGGTTCGTGCGATCGCGCCGCAAGGGCGAGACCGCGAGCGTGTTCCTGCCGTCCGTGCCGGTGCTGCTCGATCTCGCCAGCCAGCTCGAGGCCCAACGGGACCACGTGCTCGGCAAGCCGCACCGCGAGAAGGAGGGCTTCGACGACGACCTGCTCGCCGACGCCAACCGGCGCAAGGACGAGCCCGGCGACGAGGAGAAGGCGTTCACCGCGCTCGGTGCCGATGCCGAGCTCGACCAGGTGATCTACGACGGCTCCTCGTTCGGCACGGCGACGTTCGCCGGCAGCGAGGAGGAAGCCGACTACCTGGGGCTTCCCGGGCTGCTCGATGCCGAACAGATGCGGGCACTGCTACGCCGCCGTCAGCAGGAACAGCTGGACAAGCCGAC
>NZ_JAALEH010000008.1:0-129948 GCF_011058195.1 Rhodococcus sp. 14C212
GCTCCGCCCGGTCCCCGCGCGAGTTCCCACCACCGTTCCCACTGCCTCATCGAGTAGAGGCCGGGCGCCGGCGGCTGGGGGTGCAGGGCCCGGGCGGAGCGGATCAGGACGACCAGGACCGGACGGATCGCCTCGAAGGCGGCGGGCACCCGGGTGCCGGATCGCCAGTCGCTGAGCCGCTGCACGGACACGGTGCGATCGCTGCCCACGGCGCGGGCGACGGCCGATGCCTCGGAGGAGACCTTCTTGAGTGCGGGACGTCCCGCCGCCGCGAACAGAATCCGGAGGTGGTCGGCGAACACCTGCCGCGGCTCCGCCTCGGTTCGCCCGTCCGCCGGTTCCATCCCGCATCCTCCCTGCTCCGCACCCCTCGCGGGCCCGGATCGTCCGCTGCGGAAAAATTCCTCACCAGTCCTGACCTGGGATGATATCGCGAGCGGCACACGAACCGGTTGGTCGCCCCGGACACACCCGACAGAGTGGTTCCCGAGCGGGAAGACCCCGCGACGCGCTGCACCTCCGCACCGGCCGGAACCCGACGAGGGGTGGTTCCGCCCGATGCGGAGGGAAGGCAGCGCGCGACCCGAACCGAGGGACCGTGTACAAGCTCGTCGACCGGATCGTCAACGGCGTTCCACCCACGTTGGTCGCGGCCCTGATCGTGGCCGTCGCCGTGCTGCTGATCGTCGCGCTCTCCTCGGCCGCACCGTAGCGGCGGCCGGCCGCGCCTACCGGGTCGGCGTTCTGCTGTTCTTCTCGCCGAGCAGGTACGGATCGCGGGCGAGGTACTCCTTCGTCTCACGGGCGATGAGTCCCGAGAGGACGAGCAGGCCGATCAGGTTGGGCAGTGCCATCAGCCCGTTCATCACATCGGAGAAGTTCCACACCACCTCGAGCTCGGTGGTGGCGCCGACGTAGACGACGAGCACGAAGATCGCCCGGTACGGGAGGACGCCGCCCCGGCCGACGAGACGTTCGACGCAGCGGTCGCCGTAGTACGACCACCCGAGAATCGTCGAGAAGGCGAAGAACACCACGGAGATCGTGACGATCCAGCTGCCCCAGTCGCCGCCGAGGCCGTCCGAGAAGGCGAGCGAGGTCATCGCCGCGCCCTGCTCGCCGGACGTCCAGGCTCCGGTGGTGATGATGACCATGCCCGTGAAGGTCACGACGATGATCGTGTCGATGAACGTCTGGGTCATCGACACGAGGCCCTGCCGCACCGGATGGGTGGTCTGCGCCGCGGCGGCGGCAATAGCGGCGCTGCCCATGCCGGACTCGTTGGAGAAGATGCCGCGGGCCACGCCGTAGCGCAGGGCGATCATGAACACCGAGCCGATGAAGCCGCCGGTCGCGGCGGTTCCGGTGAACGCGTCGGAGAACACCAGGGCGAACGCCTGCGGGATGTCGGTGACGTTGACCGCGAGGACGATGATCCCGGCGCCGACGTACAGCAGGATCATCGCGGGCACGAACCCGGCGGTGACCTTGCCGATGGACTTGATGCCGCCGAGCAGCACCGCGGCAGCGAGCACCGTCATGACGATGCCGGACAACCAGGTGGGCACCCCGAAGGTGGACTCCATCTGGGTGGCGACGGTGTTGGCCTGCGTCATGTTGCCGATGCCGAAGCTCGCGAGCACGGCGAACACCGCGAACATCAGGCTCAGCACCAGGCCGAACTTGTTGGGGATGGCGCGGGCCAGGTAGTACTGCGGGCCGCCGGACTGCTCGCCCTTGGCGTCGGTGACGCGGTACTTGACGCCGAGGAACGCCTCCGAGTACTTGCTGGCCATGCCGACGAGACCGGTGACCCACATCCAGAACAGGGCGCCCGGGCCGCCGAAGTAGATGGCAGTGGCGACACCGGCGATGTTGCCGACGCCCACGGTGGCGGCCAGCGCGGTCGTCAGCGCCTGGTACTGGGAGATGTCACCCTCGGTGGCGTCCGGGTCCTTGCGGATGATCAGCCCGAGCCGCAGGGCCGGCCACAGCTTGCGGAACTGCACGCCCCGCAGCCGCACCGTCAGGATCACGCCGGTGCCCAGCAGCAGCGGTATGAGCAAATACGGCCCCCATACCACCGACGCGACCTCGACGAGGAATTCGTTCACCGACTCCATCCGTACCTCCTGCTGCGCGGTAAGGGGCAGAGTCTACGACGACGGCTCGTCCTGCCGCGCAGCCAGTACCGCGTCGTACAACTCGCGTTTGGACACCCCGGACGTCGCCACCTGCGCACACGCGTCCTTCAGCCGTACTCCGTCCGCCACCAGCCGTTCCACCGCGTCGACCAGCTCGGCCGGTTCCGCGACCTGCGCCGACGCGCCCTCGAGCACGACGGTGATCTCGCCGCGCGCACCGTCGGCCGCCCACTGCGCCAGCTCGGCGAGCGTGCCGCGGCGCACCTCCTCGTAGGTCTTGGTCAGCTCCCGGCACACCGCGGCGCGCCGCTGCCCGCCGAGCACGTCGACGGCGTCGGCGAGGCACGCGGCGAGGCGATGCGGGGCCTCGAAGAACACCACCGCGCGCGGCTCGGCGGCGAGGGTCAGCAGCCAGGCGCGACGGGCGCCGGCCTTGCGTGGTGGGAAGCCTTCGAAGCAGAACCGCTCGACCGGCAGCGCGGACAGCGCGAGTGCGGTGGTCACCGCGGACGGGCCGGGCAGGCACGTGACGGGCAGCCCGGCCGCGACGCACGCCGACACCAGGCGGTAGCCGGGGTCGCTGACGGACGGCATGCCGGCATCGGTGACCAGCAGCACCGTCTTGCCGGCCTCGACGTCGGCGACCAACGCCGGCGTCCGGGCGACCTCCACCTGGTCGTAGAAGCTGACCACCCGTCCGGTGACGGTGACCCCCAGCGCGGCGGCGAGCGCCCTGGTGCGACGGGTGTCCTCGGCCGCGACGACGTCGGCGCTGCCGAGCGCGTCGCAGAGCCGTTTCGAAGCGTCGCCGACGTCGCCCATGGGGGTGGCGGCGAGCACGAGCCGGCCCTGTCCCGAATTGTCTGCCTGCATGCGTCTCAGCCTACGATCGGGACGTGACCGTGACGGACGAGCGCCCCGCCGAGGCATCGGACCGCCGCCGGATGAACAGCCCGGGCCCGACAGTGCCCGCACCGGATTTCGGTCCGGTCGACCGCGGCCGGGGCTGGGTGGTGACACTGTTCGTCACCGCGATCGCGGCGATCACCCGGTTCACGATGCTGCACTACCCCACCGACGCGAAGACGCCGGTGTTCGACGAGAAGCACTACGTCCCGCAGGGCTGGCAGGTGCTCACCGGCGGCGGGATCGAGGACAACCCCGGTTACGGCCTCGTCGTGCACCCGCCGGTGGGCAAGCAGCTCATCGCGCTCGGCGAGGCGCTGTTCGGGTACAACGGGTGGGGGTGGCGGTTCTCCGCCGCCGTCGCCGGGACGCTGCTGGTCCTGCTGGTGGTGCGGATCGTGCGACGGCTGACCCGCTCGACCCTGCTCGGCGGCCTGGCGGGGATCCTGCTGATCGCCGACGGCGTCACGTTCGTCTCGTCGCGCCTCGGGATGCTGGACATCTTCCTGGCGCTGTTCGCGGTCGCCGCATTCGGGTGCCTGATCGTCGACCGGGACGAGGTGCGGGAACGCATGGCGCGCGTGCACGCCGAGGGACGCATCGCGGACACGGTGTGGGGTCCCCGGCTGGGCGTGCGGTGGTGGCGGTTCGGGGCCGGTGTGCTGCTGGGTCTGGCGGTGGGCACCAAGTGGTCGGGGCTGTATCTGATCGCGTTCTTCGGGTTGATGTCGGTGGCGTTCGATGTCGCCGCCCGCCGGGCCTACGGCGTGCGACGGCCGTGGCTCGGGACCGGCCTGCGCGACGTCGGTCCGGCGCTGTACGCGCTGGTGGTGGTGCCGATCGGGGTGTACCTGGCGACGTTCTGGGCGTGGTTCGCCGGCGAGACCGGGGTGTACCGGCACGCGGTGGGTCGTCAGATCGGCACGGACGGGGCGTTCACATTCGTGCCGGACGCCCTGCGGTCGCTGTGGTACTACAGCGCCTCCGTGCTCGAGTTCCACTCGGGGCTGACGAACTCGGCCGGCAACCTGCATCCCTGGGAGTCCAAGCCGTGGACGTGGCCGATGGGGTTGCGTCCGATGCTGTACTACTTCGCCGACGGCGAGCAGATCCGTGGGTGCGGCGGCGAGCAGTGCGTCAAGGCAGTCATGCTGGTGGGCACCCCTGCGATGTGGTGGCCGGCGCTGCCGATGCTCGCGTGGGGTGGGTGGCAGCTGCTGGTGCGGCGGGACTGGCGGTGGGCCGCGGTGCTCACCGGTTACGCGGCGACGTTGCTGCCGTGGTTCGCGACCCTCGACCGGCAGATGTACTACTTCTACGCGGTCCCGCTCGCGCCCTTCCTGGTCATGGGGCTGGCGCTGGTGCTCGGCGGCGTCCTCGGCTCGCGGCGGGCCTCGGCCGAGCGACGCTCGACCGGCCTGCTGGTCGTGTGCCTCTACGTCGGCCTGGTGGTGGCGAACTTCGTGTGGCTGTGGCCGATCCTCACCGCAGCACCGATCACCGTGGAGACGTGGCAGCAGCAGCTGTGGCTGCCGAGCTGGCGGTGACGTCCGCCGGCGCGGCCCGCACGCCGACGGTCCGGTCGCGCTCGACGATGTCGACGATCGCGTAGCCGCAGCGCGAGAGCAGCGCGCTGATCCGCATCGACACCGGTCCGAGGGCGAGGCCGGGCGGCGGTTCGTCGAACACCCACAACTCGCCGGCGGGTCGCAGCAGCGACGCGACGGCCTTCGGCGCGACCGGGTCGTCGCTGCGGAAACCGGGGACGTTGACGGCGAAGACCAGGTCGAACGATCCCGGCAGGTCGACGCCGGGGAACTCGCCGACGCGCAGTTCGGCGAGCCCGGCGTCGAGTCCGTCCCGGTTGTGGCGACGAGCCCGATCGATCTGCGTGGCCGAGCGGTCCACCCCGACGACACGGCCTCGGCGGCGCAGCCGCTCGCACACGAGCGTGAGGGCGACACCCCCACCGCAGCCGATCTCGAGCACGTCGCTGCCCGGCTGCGGGTCCATGGCCTCGACCGCGAACGCGATCCGCGCCGGCACGGCACTACTCATTCGACGTCCGTTCTTCTCCGCGCCGCGCCGGGGACCGGTACTCGGCGCGCCGCAGCAACCGCCGACCGCGTGGGGACACCAGTGGGTCCCGCGACAGGTCGCGGTACAAGGACACGCACAAACCCACCATGACGAGCACGAACGGCGCCGCCGCGATGATCGTCATGGTCTGCAAGGCGGTGAGGGCATCGGCACCGCCCGTCCACAGGAGCAGGGCGGCGACGCCGCCGGTGAGCACGCCCCAGAACACCACGACCCGACGGTGCGGGGTGAGCGTGCCGCGCTGGGACAGGGTGCCCATCACGATCGATGCGGCGTCGGCCCCCGAGACGAAGAAGATGGCCACGAGCACCATCACGACGGCGGCCGAGATCGTGAACAGCGGCAGATTGTCGAGCATGCCGAACAACTGCGCCTCGGTCGTGCCGACGTCGGCCAGGCCGAGGCCGTCGCGCTGCTCGCCGATGGCCGCACCACCGAATACCGCGAACCACACCAGGCTCACCGTGCTGGGAACGACGATGACCCCTACGACGAACTGGCGGACCGTGCGGCCACGGCTGATGCGGGCCAGGAACATCCCGACGAACGGCGTCCACGAGATCCACCATGCCCAGTAGAAGACGGTCCACGCGGAGAGCCACTCGGCGACCTCGGGGCTCGACGCCGCGGTACGAGCGGACATGCGGGCCAGATCGGCGGCATAGGCGCCGAGGGTGGTGGGTACGAGATTCAGGATCAGCACGGTGGGGCCGACCACGAAGACGAACGCGGCAAGCGCGAGCGCGAGCACCATGTTGATGTTGGACAGCCACTGGATGCCACGAGCCACCCCGGACACCGCGGAGGCGACGAAGGCTGCCGTGAGCAGCGCGATGATCGCCACCAGCAGCAGCACCCCCGTCTCCTCGAGCCAACCGGTCACCGCGAAGCCGGACCCGATCTGCAGGGCCCCGAGGCCGAGCGACGCGGCGGTGCCGAACAGCGTGGCGAACAGGGCGAGGATGTCGATGACCTTCCCGACGGGTCCCTCGGCGCGGCGGCCGAGCAGCGGCAGGAAGGCGGAACTGATCAGCTGCTTACGCCCCTTGCGGTAGGTGCCGTAGGCGATGGCCAGACCCACCACGGCATAGATCGACCACGGGTGCAGGCTCCAGTGGAACATCGTCGTCGCCATCGCCGGTCCCACGCCCCCGGCTGTGCCCGGCGGCGGTGTCACGAAATGGGCCAGGGGCTCGGCGACACCGAAGAACATCAGGCCGATGCCCATACCGGCGCTGAACATCATGGCGATCCAGCTGACGGTGCGGAACTCCGGCACCTCGTCGTCCTTGCCGAGCGGGATCCGTCCGAACCGGCTCAGGGCCAGCCAGATCGAGAAGACCACGAAACCCGACGCGGTGAGCACGAACAGCCATCCCAGGTTGACCACCAGCCAGTCCAGCACCACCCCCGTCACGGCGGCGAAATTGTCCGGTGCCAGCAGTCCCCAGACGACGATCGACACCACGATCAGGGCCGTCGGGACGAACACGGCCGGATCGATCACCGGCGCGATCCGTCGGCGCAGCCCGCCCGGGCGGACCGAAACGAGCCGGCCATGCGGAGCGTCGTGCGGATCCGTCGGTTCGTCCGGAAGGCCCATGATGTAAACCTCGTCCACTTCCCTGCGGAGCGCAACCGTCACCGCCCCGGCGGGGAGTCGGACGACTCACGCGCCCCGCAGCGCCGCGACGACGAATTCGAGCGCCTCGTCGTCGGACATGCCGAGGGTGCGCAGTTCGCGGACGTAACCGGTGGCGGCGCGCTGGGCGAGCGTGCGGGTGGGGTCACCGGACTCGGCGACGAACGTGCCCGCTCGGCCCCGCGTCTCGATGATGCCGAGCTGCTCGAGCTCCCGGTAGGTCTTGGCCACGGTGTTCGGGGCGATGCCGAGGTGTTCGGCCAGCCCGCGGACGGTGGGAAGCTTGGTGCCGGCGATCAGCTCGTCGCGGCGCACCATCGTGACGATCCGCTGGCGCAGCTGCTCGTACGGCGGGACCGGCGAGTCGGGGTCGATGACGATGTCGAGCATCGGGACGTCCTCAGGTGGGCAGGTGGTGCGTCGAGGCTAACAGTGCGGGCGGACCGTCCCCGAATGCGCCGCGGGGCCGCCTCAGACTCGCGCCTTGTCCTCGTCGGCGTCCGCGGCGCGGGTGTAGCTGCCGGTCTCGAGCAGGTCGCGGATCTGGATCAGCAGGTCGGTCTCGCTCAGCGGCTTGTCGCCCTCCTCCTTGGGCGCGAACCGGGCCTTGGCGGTGTTCACCGGCAGGATCAGCACGAAGTAGACGACCGCGGCGATGAGCAGGAAGTTGATCACCGCCGACACCACGGCACCGATGTTGACGAACGTCTCCGGGCTCGACGTGATCTGGAATCCCCAGCCGTACTCGTTGGCGCCGCCCACCGACGCGACGAGCGGGTTGACAATGTGACTGGTGAACGCGGTGACGATCGCCGTGAACGCGGCGCCGACGACCACCGCGACGGCGAGCTCGACCACGTTTCCACGCAGCAGAAAATCCCGGAACCCCTTCAGCACGACACCTCTCCTGTCCCTCGCCGACGCCGGACGATGGTAGAAGACCGGCCGTGCCGCACTCAACCGGAGCGGGTCCGGCACGGCAGAATGTGGCCATGGCAACGACCGCGACGATCTACCACAACCCCCGGTGCAGCACGTCCCGCAACACCCTGAAGGTGCTGCAGGAGGCGGGCCTCGAGCCGACCGTCGTCAAGTACCTCGAGACCCCGCCGTCGCGCGACGGGCTGCGCAAGCTGCTCGACGACGCCGGACTCGTGCCGAGCCAGGCGATCCGGCGGAAGGAGGCACTGTTCGCGGAGCTGAACCTGACGGACGCCTCCGAGGACGAGTTGCTCGACGCGATGGTGGAGCACCCGATCCTCATCGAGCGGCCGATCGTGGTCACCGACAAGGGCACCGTCCTCGCCCGCCCGGTGGAGAAGGTGCACGAGATCCTCTAGGCGCCGGCCGCTCGCCCGCACCGCCCGCGTCGGTCAGCCGCGGGCGAGCGGGCAGGACATGCAGCGCGGCCCGCCGCGCCCGGAGCCCAGTTCGGACCCGGCGATGCGCAGTACCTCGATGCCCGCGTCCTCGAGGCGGGTGTTGGTCTCGATGTTGCGTTCGTAGGCGACCACCACGCCGGGCGCGAGGGCGAGGGTGTTGTTGCCGTCGTCCCACTGTTCACGTTCGGCGACGACCGGGTCGAGGCCGGTGTCGATGACGCGGAGCTTCTCGATGCCCATCGCGTCGGCGGCCGCTTCGAGGAACCCGCGTGGCCCGCTGATCCGGACGTCGCCGTTTTCCCGGCGAAGCGTGAAGGCCTGCAACGTCTCCCGCACCGCGGGGTACATCACCACGGCGTCGACGTCCACCATGGTGCACACGGTGTCCAGATGCATCGAGGCCCGCTGCTGCGTGATGGGCACCGCCAGCACGGTGTGCGCGAGACCGTCCTCGAAGACGCTGCGCGCCAACGCTTCCGCACCCGCCGGCGTCGTGCGCTCCCCCACGCCCACGGCCACGACTCCCGGGGCGAGCAGCAGCACGTCGCCGCCTTCGACCGGCGCCGTGTGCGATTCGTAGGCGCGGCGCACCCCCAGGAACCGCGGGTGGAACGCATAGATCAGATCGGTGATCGAGGCCTCCCGGCGCCGGACCGGCAGCGCCAGGGTGGGGATCGCGACACGCGGGCCGATCCAGAACGACGAGTCGCGGGTGAACAGCAGGTTCGGCAGCGGCTCGATCACGAAGTCGGCTCCGTGATGCATCAACCGCACCAGCGACGGCGCGGCCCCGAGGCCCGCGGCCGGAAGTTCGTCGAACGTCATGCCCGCGACGAGGACGCGGGTGAGGTCCGCGGCGGACATCGCGCGCAGGTGGGCGGCGAGTTCCTGCGCCAGCCCGTGCCCGAGCCGGCGCGGATCCACCGCGGACGACACCCCCTGGACGCGGGCGGCCCCGCTGACCTCGAGGGTCTCGGTGAGCAGGTCCGACAGGAGCAGCACCTCCACCCCCCGCCCGCGCAGCAGGCCGACGAACGCGTCGTGTTCCTCCTGCGCCCGCGCCACCCAAGGCAGCGCGTCGAACAGCAGCTGGTCGTTGTTGCGGGGAGTCAGGCGTTCGAGCTCCGCACCCGGGCGATGCATCAGCACCGCCCTCAGCGACCCCACCTCGGAATCCACACCCAGCTGAGCGTTCATGGATTAGACCGTAATGCCGCGGGCCGCCGCGCGGCGCGCCGAAACTCCGCGAAGCCCGCCGGGCGCCCTCCCGGCGGTGGCAGGATCGACGGTGCCCGACGACCGAGGAGACTCATATGACCGACATCGGCCCGCTCGGTGATCTCGCCGCCTTCGCCGGCCGCTGGGTGGGCGGCGGTGAAGGCCACTACCCCACCATCGAGGACTTCACCTACGACGAGACCATCGAGTTCACCCCCACCCCGGGCAAGCCGTTCCTGATGTACGTCAGCCGCACGAAGAACCCGGGCACCGGTCAGCCGATGCACACCGAGAACGGATACCTCCGTCTCGCCGATCACGAGGTGGAGCTGCTCGTCTCCCAGCCGACCGGGTTCGTCGAGATCCAGCGCTCGCGGCTCACCCACGGCGTCCTCGACTTCACCACCGTCCACCTCGAGCGCTCCCCCCACGCCAAGCCGGTGCACGAGCTGCGGCGGCGGTTCGTCCTCGACGGCGACGAGCTGTCCTACGACCTGTGGATGGCGCACGCGCAGACCCCGCTCACCCACCACCTGCACGCCCGGCTGCGACGCGACGGATGATCCCCTCACAGCAGGCCGCGCTCGCGCGCCGCCGCGACCGCCGCGGTGCGCGAGTCCACGCCCAGCTTCGAGAAGGCATGCACCAGATGCGACTTGACGGTGGCCTCGCTCACGAACAGCTCCTTGGCGACGGCCCGGTTGGAGAGCCCCCGCGCCACCGCGCCGAGCACGTCGATCTCGCGGGCGCTCAGCTCCACCCGCGGTGTCTGCATGCTGCGGTAGAGGCGTTGCGCCACACCGGGATCCAGCACGGTTTCGCCCCGCGCGGCCCGGGCCACCGCGTCGACGAGCACGGCCGGGTCGGCGTCCTTGAGCAGATATCCGGCCGCCCCCGCCTCGACCGCCCGCAGGATGTCGGAGTCGGTGTCGTAGGTGGTCAGCACCAGCACCTTCGGCGGATCCGGCGCGGAGGCCAGTTCGGCCGTCGCCTTCGCTCCGTCCATCCCGGGTCCGAGCCGCAGGTCCATCAGCACCACGTCCGGGCGGTGTGCCGCGTTCTGCGCGACGGCCTCCTGACCGGACGCAGCCTCGGCCACCACCTCGAGCCCGGGCTCCGACGCGAGCAGGGCGCGCAGACCCGCCCGCACGACGGGATGGTCGTCGACGAGCAGTACCCGGATCACGGCAGCACCCGCACGGGAAGCGTTGCGGCCACGGCGGTTCCGTCGCCCGGCGCCGACTCGAGGAACACCGTGCCGCCCAGTTCGGCGAGCCGCTCCCGCATGGCGGTGAGCCCGAACCCACCGCCCGAGCCCGCGTCGCGGACGTCGAATCCGACGCCGTCGTCGACGACGTCGAGCCGGACCTCGTCCGGGGTGTAGGCGAGTGTGACCCGCACGCGGCGGGCCTGGGCGTGCAGCCGGACGTTCGCCAGCGCGCTCTGCGCCACCCGCAGCAGCGCGACGTCGAATCCCGTCGGCAGCGGCAGCGGTTCGCCGTCCACGCGCAGTTCGGCGTCGATGCCGGTGTCGGCGCGCAGCCGGTGCAGGATGCGGCCGAGGGCCGCCGCGAGCGGTGCATCGTCGAGATCGGACGGACGCAGCTTGTCGACGACCCGGCGGGCCTCGACGAGGTTGCGCCGCGCCGTCTCCTCGATCCGGCCGAGCAGCGCCGCGGTGTCGTCGCCGGCCCGCAGCCCGGCGCGGGCGAGCAGCAGGATCGACGAGAAGCCCTGTGCGAGGGTGTCGTGGATGTCGCGGGCCAGCCGGGCCCGCTCGGCAGTGGCACCGGTCTCCCGCTGCAGCCGCACCAGCTCGTCCTGGGCGTCGAGCAGTTCGCGGTGTGCCTCGGTGAGCTCGGCGAGCAGCGCGTCGCGCTGCTCGGCGTCGCGCACGAGCTGCCGGTAGATCAGGGCCGTGCCGGACGCGACGAGCGCCCCGAACAACGGGCCGACGACGGCGGCCGTGGCGTTTTCCGTGCCGTGCCCCAGGCTCGCGGCGATCGCGACCGCGGTCAGAGCCGCCGTCGCGGCGAACGCGGCGATCGTGGGCAGCAGGTGGAAGCACAGGAAGAACAGCGCGAAGGCGAGCCACACGAAATCCGGTGCGAGCACCACCAGCGCCAGCCAGCCGGCCAGCAGCACCGCCAGCCAGATCCCGCCGCGGGACCCGCGCCGGGCGAACCACAGCCCCGAGACGTACCAGGCGAATTCGGCGCCCGCGAGGACCAGCACTCCCGGGCTGCCGCCGCCGCGCAGCACCCCGACGAGCAGCAGCAGTACGAACAGCGCATGCTGGCCCAGCTGCATCGCACGCAGCACCGGGACCGTCCCCTCGGGACGGTGCTGTCGGGCGGTCTGCATTTCACCGACGCTAACACCGCCGCGCACGCCGCCGCCTCCCCCTTTCGATTGATCCGCGAACCCATCCACCGAGCGATGCGCCGGCATCGCCGCACCGGGCACCGTGGAACTCATGTTCCTCGCACTGCGCGATCTGCGCTTCGCCACGGGGCGCTTCGCCGTCATGTCGGCGGTGCTCGTCCTGATCTCGTTTCTCGTCGTCATGCTCTCCGGCCTCACCGCGGGCCTGGGCAACCAGTCGATCGCCGCCATCCGCGGCATCGCCGCCGAGCACTTCGCCCTCGACGGCGGTGGCACCGATCCGTCCGACCTGTCGTTCGGCGAGTCCACCGTCACGGACGCGCAGCGCACCGCCCTCGCCGCGCAACCCGGCGTCACCGACGCCACCGTGCTCGGCGTCGCTCCCGGACGCCTCGGGGCGGACGGGCGGGAGGTGATGGCGGCACTGTTCGGGGTCGCTCCCGGCTCCTTCGCGGCACCGGCGGCCCTGCGCCCGGCGACGGCGGCGGTCGACGCGCAACTCGCCGCCGACAACGGCTGGTCGCCGGGCACCGTGCTGACCGTCGGCGGGCGGGAGGTCACCGTCACCGCTCTCGTCGAGGACTCCTACTACAGCCATCAGCCCGTAGTGTGGCTCGACCTCGGCACCTGGCGCGAGCTCCCCGCGACGGCCGGCGCCGACGGGACGGTGATCGCGCTGCGGACCGGCCCCGGGTTCGACGCGGCCGCCGCCGCGGCCGCGACCGGCACGGGCGTCCTCGACACGTCCGCGACCCTGAACACCATCGGCTCGTACACCTCCGAACGCGGGTCGCTGCTGCTGATGCAGGGCATGCTGCTCGTCGTCGGCGCCCTCGTGGTGGGTGCGTTCTTCACGGTGTGGACGGTCCAGCGCGGCCGGGACATCGCGGTGCTGCGGGCGGTCGGCGCCTCCACCTCCTACCTGCTGCGCGACGCCCTCGGACAGGCCGCGGTAGTGCTCGTGCTCGGCACCGGGCTGGGCACCGTCGCCGCGACGGCCGCGGGAGCGGCCGCAGCCACCGTGGTGCCGTTCACGCTGAGCGCGGCCACGACCGTGCTGCCGTTCGTGGCGCTGGTCGGGGTCGGCCTCCTCGGGGCCGCGGCGGCCGTCGCGCGCATCGGCTCCGTCGACCCGCTCACCGCGCTCGCCGCGGCCCACTGAGCTCTTCGAGACACCGACCCGTTCGAGAAAGGCACCACCATGAGCGTGCGGCTCACCGACATCGTCCTCACCTATCCCGACGGCGACGCCACGCTGCGCGTCCTCGACGGCCTGGACTTCCACGCCGGGCCCGGCGAGACGGTCGCCGTCACCGGTCCGTCCGGATCCGGCAAGTCGAGCCTGCTCGCCGTCGCGGGACTGCTCACCGTGCCCGACTCCGGCCGGGTCGTCCTCGACGGCGTGGACACCGCGGGCCTCGACGCGGCGGCGCGCACGCGGCTGCGGCGCGAGCGGATCGGATTCGTGTTCCAGCAGGCGAATCTGCTGCCCTCGCTGACCGCCACCGAACAGCTCTCGCTGATCGCGCACCTGAGCGGGCGCCGGCTCGACCGGGCCCGCGCCCGCGACCTGCTCGCCGCGGTGGGTCTGACGCAGCAGGCCGACCGCCGCCCACACCAGCTCTCCGGCGGGCAGCGGCAGCGGGTCGCGATCGCCCGGAGCCTCGTCAACGATCCGGCGGTCCTGCTGGTCGACGAGCCGACGTCGGCGCTGGATGCCGACCGCAGCCGGGAGATCGTCGAGCTGCTCGAACGGATGGCGCGCGAACGCGACGTCGCCGTCGTGCTGGTCACGCACGATCGGGAGGCGCTGCGGGCGGGAACACGGTTGCGCGTGTTCGCCCTCGACAAGACGCCCGCCTGAGCGTCACCGGCGGGTACGCACCGCCTCGAGCGTGCGCGAGAAGTAGTTGTTGGCGAACTGCATCACCACGTTGTACGGAGGTGCGAACTTGCGGGCCCACCAGTAACCGAAGCGCACGTCGAACGACGTGTACACCAGGAAACGGTTCTTCCGGATCCCGGCGAGGATGCACCCGGCGACCTTCTCCGGCGACGCGGCATGCCGCTCGAACCGCGCGGTGAGCTTTCGGGCGGCCGGATGGTCGCGGTCCACGCCGACGATCTGCACGGAGTTCACCAGCGGGGTACGCACGGCGCCGGGCACGACGAGCGAGACCCCGATGCGGTGCCGGTGCAGGTCGAAGCGCAGCACCTCGGAGACCCCCCGCAGGCCGAACTTGCTCGCGCTGTACGCCGCGTGCCACGGCAGGGCCAGCAGGCCCGCCGCGGAGGAGACGTTGACGAGATGGCCGCCGCGGCCGGCCTCGATCATGGGCGGCACGAAGTTCTCGATGACGTGGATCGGGCCCATCAGGTTGACGTCGACCATCTGCTTCCAGTGGCGGTGCTCGAGGGCGTCGACCGTGCCCCACACCGACGTTCCCGCGACGTTGGCGACCACGTCGAGGGCGCCGGCGCGGTCGTGGACGTCGGCGGCGAAGGCGGTGACCGCGTCGTAGTCGGAGATGTCGAGGGCGGCGGCGTGCAACACCGAGCCGCCGCATTCGCGCACCGTCCGCACCGTGTCCTCGAGACCGTCGGCGGCGAGGTCGGTGAGCACCAGTTCGGCACCCTCCGCGGCGGCGGCCAGGGCCAGCGCCCGGCCGATGCCGCTGGCCGCCCCGGTCACGAGGAATTTCCTGCCCCGCAGGTCCTTGATCGCCATCTCCGCCCCCGATTCGTCGTGTGCGGGTCACCTTAGCGCGGCGCGATCCGCCGCGGCGCCGCGCAGGCGCCACGGTGCAAGGAGCGCTCGTCCTCGCGTCCGCGGGGTGAGTCAGAGGCGCTGGGCCATCTCCTCCTGGTACTTGCGGATCGTCTCCTCGATGCCGTCGGCGTCGGCCTCGCGTCCCTCGCTGCGGGCGCTGTCGGCACGTTCGCGGAGCACTCGAATAGCGCGCCGCAGTTCGTCGTCACTCATTCTGTGTTCCATGTCACACAGTCTCCCCGACCGCGGGCCGGTTCGGCCGGCAATCGGCGGCACGGCGTCGACGCCGAAGGGCGCCTCCCTGTCCGGGAGACGCCCTTCGGTGGTGGAGCTGAGGGGAATCGAACCCCTGACCTCTTCGATGCGAACGAAGCGCGCTACCAACTGCGCCACAGCCCCGCGGGTTCCGTTCGGAACCGCTCGCAAACTGTAGCAAACCAGCGAGCCGGAGACGAAATTGCGGTATCGGCACAGGTCACGGCGGCGGACAATCGACGTGTGGATGCAGTGCGCCTCCGCGGGGAACAGGCCTTGCGGGAGGGTCGGTGGGCCGTCGCGCTGACCGAGCTGACGCCGGTGGCGGCCGCGACCGACGATCCGGCGGCGTGGCTCGGCATCGGGGAGGCATCGTGGTGGCTCGGGCGCCTCGACGACAGCGTCGCCGCCTATCGCAGGGCCTACACGACGGCTCTCCGGAGCGGCGACCGAGAGAGCGCGGTTCGCTGCGCGGCGTGGCTGAGCATCAGCTACACGTCCGATTTCGGCAATCGGTCGGTAGCGCACGGTTGGGTCCGCCGGGCGCAGCGACTGCTGCCCGAGGGCGCACCGGGCGCGCTGCACGCCCTGGTATCGGTGGCGCACGCCCACCGCCTGCTCCCGGACGCCGCGGCGGCCGCGCCGTGGGCGGCGCGCGCACTGGACGCCGCACACCGGTGCGGCGACCGGGATCTCGAACTGGTGGCACTCGCCCAGTCCGGTCACGTGGCTGTGGCCCGGGCGACCTGGAACCCGGATTCGCGCTGCTGGACGAGGCCGCGGCGGCCGCCCTGGGCGATGCGGACCGCCGATTCGACACCGTCGTGTTCGTCTGCTGCGACATGCTCCTCGCGTGTGCGCTCGCCGGCGACACCCGTCGCGCCGAAGAGTGGTGCCGCGTCGCCGAGGACTTCGCCTCCCGCTGGGGGTGTCCCTTCCTGTACGTCGAGTGCCGCACCCTCTACGGGGCATTGCTGCTCACCGCGGGCCGTTGGGCGGAGGCGGACCGGCTCCTGACGGCGGTTCTCACGCTCGACGAGAAGGTCTGCCCCGCCGTCCACGCACGCGCCGTCGCGGCGCTCGCCACACTCCGGGTCCGGCAGGGGCGGCGCGGCGAGGCCCGGGCGATGCTGGACCGATCCCGCCGCCCGACCGCGGAGCTGGATACCGCCCGTGCCGAGGTAGCCCTCGCCGACGGCGATCCCGCAACCGCCCGGCGGCTGCTCGAACGTCGCGGCACCACGTCCCTGCTGTGCGCCCGGGCCCAGGCGGCCACGGGCGACCTGGACGCGGCGACGACCACCGCGGCGGCGCTCGACCCCGACGGTCCCGAGGCTGCGGAGGCGTCGGCGCTGACTGCCGCGGCGCGGGGCTGCGTGACGGCCGCGGTCGACGCCTTCGAGACGGCCGCCGCTCGCTGGGCGGACCGGTCGGCGCCGTTCGAGGAGGCACGATGCCTGCTCGAACTGGCCGAGTCGGCGATGAACGACGATCCTGTCCTCGCGGCCGCACGCGGACGAACGGCGGTGACGATCTTCCGGGAACTCGGAGCCGTCGCCGCCGCGGACCGCTCCGCGGCCCTGTTGCGGCGTCTCGGGGTGCGCGGCCCCGGCATCCGGTCCGCCGCGCGTGCCGGCCCGGGCCCCGACCGGGAGCTCACCGCCCGCGAACGCGAAGTACTGGACCTGCTCGCGGTGGGTTTGACGAACCCGGAGATCGCCGGGCGGCTGTTCGTCTCCCGCAAGACGGTGGCGCACCACGTGAGCCACATCCTCCACAAGCTCGGCGTGCGGAACCGCTCGGAGGCCGCCGCGTATGCCGCCGTCCACCCGGAAGATGGGTCACCTGCCCGATGCGCCGCACCCGGACGCCGCGCCACCCTCGGGGTATG
This sequence comes from Rhodococcus sp. 14C212, assembly GCF_011058195.1. NCBI lineage: Bacteria > Bacillati > Actinomycetota > Actinomycetes > Mycobacteriales > Nocardiaceae > Rhodococcus > Rhodococcus sp. 14C212. The sequence goes on from NZ_JAALEH010000008.1 coordinate 16,694, forward strand.
ACGAACACAACCGAGAACTTCGGGATTTCACCGGCCGCCGCGGAGGTGTACGAGTCTCGCTTCGTACCCGCGATCTTCGCGCAGTGGGCGCCACGGTTGCTGGACCGGGCTGCGATCACGGCGGGCACGCGCGTGCTGGACGTGGCATGCGGAACCGGGATCCTCGCGCGCGCAGCCGCCGACCGGGTAGGCCCGTCGGGACGGGTGGCCGGTGTCGATGTCAGTGAGGCCATGCTGGCGGTGGCGCGGCGGCTGCGTCCCGACCTCGAATGGCACCGGGGTGACGCCGGCGCACTGCCGTTCGCGGACGGTTCGTTCGATGCGGCGCTGTGCCAGATGGCGCTGATGTTCTTTCCGGAGCGTGCGCGGGCGCTGCGCGAGATGCGCCGCGTGGCTACCGAGGTGGTCGCCGTGTGTGTGCCGGCAGCGTTGGACGAGCAACCGGCGTACCGAGACTTCGTCGACGTCGCGGTCCGGCACGCCGGCCCGCCCGCGGCGTCCCTCCTGGGCACCTACTGGAATTGCGGCGACCGCGACGAACTACGGGGATGGTTCCGCGACGCCGGACTCACCGTCGATCGGTTCACCACGCACACCGGAAGCGCGCGGTTCCCGTCCGTGGATGCGATGGTGGCGACCGAGGTCGAGGGCAGCCCGCTGATCGAACGACTCGACACCGGGATGTACGAGGCGATCAAAGCGGACGCCCGATCGGTGCTGGCCCGGTTCACCGGCGCGGACGGTTCGGTGTCGGCGCCCCTCGTGGCACACATCGTCACCGCGCGCTGACCACGAACCGCCCCGAGCGAATGTATCGCCCGCTATCACTAACGAGATGAACGATACATTCGCTCGGTCCGAACGGATCGGTGGCTACTCCCCGGATGCCCGGCGCACCGGGTAGTCGTCGGCGTCGTAGCGGGGTTCGTACGTCTCGTACGCGGGCTCGTCGTCCGTGTAGTGGTCCAGGTGCTCGAACACCGGGTCCTCGTCGTCCACCTCGAGCACCACCGCGCCGGGGCGTCGCAGCCGGGCCGGGACCAGGCGCAGCTCGTCGTCACTGTGTGACTCCACGCCGAGCCGCGAACGGTTCAGGCGCGCCATGCGACGGCGGCGGATCTCCTGCTCGACACGCACCTGACGACGGAGGTAGATCAGGTAGCCGGCGAGAGCGGCGGTCGCCAGCGTGCACAGCCACCACAGGGCCGACGAGACGATGAGGGCGAGGGCGGCGGTCATGATCGCGGCGAACAGCAGGCCCAGCACGGTGCGCTGCCGGAACTCGTAGCGCGCGGCCCGGGCCATGGCGTCGGCCTGCGGGTCGAATCCGCCGCGTCCGCGGCGCTGGGGCACGAACTCCCAGGCGGGAGCCCGGTTGGGGCGGTCCTCGAAGTCGATGGCGGTGTCGTGGTCGGTGTCGAGCTGTGTGTCCATGCGGTCCTCCGCTGGGTGGCGGTGTCTGCGGTCGTCCACCGTGCGGGCGCGACCGGAGTCGTCGCCGGCTGTGGGACGGGCGGAATCCCGACTCGGGCGCCAGTGGGGGTCGGTGCGATGACCGGCGGCCGGCCCGCGCGGGGCGAGTGGCTCGTCGTCACCTCGGTGCAGGACCCGGGTTGCGAGTGCGGCGTCGGTCGTCTGGCGAATACGGGGGCGCTTCGTGACCAGCATGGGCACCAGAACGAACAGCCACACGGCAACCAGCCCGATCCACAGGAGCGAGTTCGGCATTTCGGCGGCCCTCCTCCCAGTTGTCGCCTACCAGTCCGTCGACGCCACTGACCCCGTCAGGTTAGCGGCCCGGAAGCCGTCACCCGGACAGAAACGCCGACTCAGATGACTACAGCTGTCACACGAGTCACGCGAATCATGTGACACTCTCTTCACTCTAGTCACACACATATACCCACGTGTGGGTATTACTACGCACCGATGCACGTAATCTGCGTTACAGGCGTCAGGCCCAGCCGGCCCGGCCGCCCCGGATCAGCACATCGGACACGCTTCCGGGAACCTCCTCGACCGTCATGGCCACCAGCAGATGGTCACGGAACCGTCCGTCCACGTCGAGGTAGCGCTGCAGCAGACCCTCCTCCCGGAAGCCCACGTTGCGCAGGACCGCGCGGCTCGCGACGTTCTCGGGCCGCACCGTCGCCTCCACCCGGTGCAGTCCGGCCGGCCCGAAGCAGTGGTCGAGCCCCAGCGCCACCGCCGCCGTCGCCACACCCAGACCGTTGACGTGCTTGGCCACCCAGTACCCGATCCACGCCGACCGCAGCGCGCCGCGCACCACATTGCCCACGGTGATCTGCCCACAGAACTCGCCGTCGAGCTCGATCGCCATCGGCAGCATGTGGCCCCGGCGGGCCTCCGCCCGCAGGCTGCGGTACAGCCCCGGCCACACGGTGATGTGATGGCGCATCTCCCACGGCACGTCGCCGGTGGGTTCCCACGGCTCGAGATGCGCCCGGTCCCGGACCCGCAACCGGCTCCACGCCGCCGCATCCCGCAGCCGGATCGGCCGCACCGTGACCAGGCCGCCCGCCACCCGCAGCGGGCCCAGCTCCGCCGGCCATCCCGGATGACGGGTCATCAGCCGCGCTGCCCGAGGAAGGCGACGTCCACCGGATCACCGGTGCGCACCTCGGTCACCTCCGGGTCGATCAGCACCAGGCAGTTCGCCTCGGCCAGGGTCGCCAGCAGGTGCGACGACGCGCCCGCCGCCCCCCCGAGCGCCTGGACCATGTACTCGCCGGTCGCCTCGTCGCGCATCAGCTGCCCCCGCAGGAACCCCTTGCGGTCCGGGATCGACGTGATCGGCGCGACGGTGCGAGCGCTGACGACGCGGCGCATCGGCTGCCGGCGGCCGAGCGCGATTCGGATCAGCGGCCGCACCATCACCTCGAACACGACCAGCGCGCTGACCGGGTTGCCCGGCAACAGGAAGGTGGGCACCTCGTCGCGGCCGAGCTGGCCGAACCCCTGCACCGAACCGGGGTGCATCGCCACCCGCTCCACTTCGAGCTTGCCGAGGTCCGACAACGCCTCGCGCACGTCCTCGAGCGCGCCGCCCCCGACGGCCCCCGCGACGACGACGATCTCGGAGCGGATCAGCTGGCCCTCGACCACCTCTCGCAGGCGCTTCGGATCGGTGCTGGCGATCCCCACGCGGTTGACGTCCGCGCCGGCGTCGCGGGCGGCCGCCGCGAGCGCGTACGAGTTGACGTCGTACACCTGGCCGGGGCCCGGGGTACGGTCCACGTCCACGAGTTCGCCGCCGATCGAGATCACCGAGAGCCGCGGACGCGGATGGACCAGCACCTTGTCGCGGCCGACCGCCGCGAGCAGCCCGACCTGGGCGGCCCCGATGATGGTGCCGGCCCGGACCGCGACGTCGCCGGGCTGGACGTCGTCGCCGGCCCGGCGCACGTAGTCGCCGGTCCGGACGGGACGCAGGACCTTGATGCGCGCGCGGCCCTCGTCGGTGGCGTCGAGCGGGAGGACGGCGTCGGCGAGGGTCGGCAGCGGCGCCCCGGTGTCCACCCGTACGGCCTGCCGCGGCTGCAGCCGGATCGGCTGACGCGAGCCGGCCGAGACCTCCCCCACCACGGGCAGGGTCAGCTCGATCGGCTCGCCGTCCTCGCCGGTCCGGTCGGTGCCCGCGCCCCGGACGTCGACGCTGCGCACCGCGTAGCCGTCGATCGCGGCCTGGTCGAAGCCGGGCAGGGGCCGCTCGGTGACCACTTCCTCCGCGCAGAGCAACCCCTGAGCTTCGGAGATGGCGACCCGGACCGGCCGTGGCGCCACCGCCGCCGCCGTGACCCTGGCCTGTTGATCCTCGACCGACCGCATACCGCTTCTCGTCCTCCCGACCCGTCGCGCCGTCAGTGCTTCAGGCGCTCGACCAGCCACTCCCGCAGGGAGGGGCCGTACTCCTCGCTGTTCAACGCAGAGTCAACCGCAGCGCGCAGATAGCCGCCGGGATTTCCGAGGTCGTGTCGAGTGCCGCGATGCACCACCACGTGCACGGGGTGACCCTCCTCGATGAGCAGGGCGATCGCATCGGTGAGCTGCAGTTCGCCGCCCGCCCCGGGGGTGATCCGGCGCAGCGCGTCGAAGATCGCCCGATCGAGCAGATAGCGACCGGCGGCGGCGAAGGTGGACGGCGCCTCCTCGGGCGCCGGCTTCTCGACCATGCCGACGACCTTCAGCACGTCCGGGTTGACGGCGTCGGGCACCTCCTCGACGTCGAAGACGCCGTAGGCACTCACCTGATCCTTGGGCACGTCGATCGCGCACAGCACCGTGCCGCCACGCTTGGCGCGCACCCGCTGCATGGTCTCGAGGACGCCGCGCGGCAGCACGAGGTCGTCCGGGAGCAGCACCGCGATGGAGTCCTCGTCCGGATCGAGGGCGACCTCGGCGCACGCGACGGCGTGCCCGAGGCCGAGCGGCTTCTCCTGCACCACCGACTCCACCTCGAGCAGGCCCGGCGCCTTGCGGACCTTCTCGAGCAGGTGGTATTTGCCGCTCTCCTTCAGCTTCGACTCGAGGACCAGGTCCTCGACGAAATGCGCGACGACACCGTCCTTACCCGGAGCCGTCACGATCACCAGGCGCTCGGCACCCGAGTCCGCGGCCTCCCCCGCCACGAGCTCGATTCCGGGCGTGTCCACCACCGGGAGAAGTTCCTTCGGCACGGTCTTGGTCGCGGGCAGAAAGCGCGTACCGAGACCGGCTGCGGGAACCACTGCCGTCCGGAAGTGGCCGGCTTCACCGGTCGCTCTGTTCGTCATAAACACCCACCCTAACTTTCGGCTACCACCCGGTAGATACGTCAGATCCTAAGGTGGCGGATATGAGCGCACTCTCCAAGTCGGAATGGCGGGCCCGAATCGTTGCCGCGCGACGGGCCCGCAGCGACGGGGAGCGCCGCGGCGAGGACGACGCCCTCGCCGCGGCGGCACGGTCCCTGGCCCCGGCCCGGGCGACGGTCTGCGCCTACGTCCCGGTCGGTTCGGAACCCGGCGCGTTGTCCATGCTCGACGCCCTGTACGAAGCCGGAAACCGGGTGCTCCTGCCGCTCACCCGCCCGGACAGCACCCTGGACTGGGCGCAGTACAGCGGCGCCGACGCCCTCGCTCCCGCCGGATACGGCCTGCTCGAACCCACCGGTCCGGCGCTGGGCCCGGAGGAGGTGCGACGGGCCCACACCGTGGTGGTGCCGGCGCTCGCAGTGGACGAGCGCGGCGTGCGGCTCGGTCGCGGAGCCGGCTTCTACGACCGGACCCTGCACCTCGCCGCTACCGACGCCGTCCTCGTCGCGGTGGTCCGGGACGACGAACTCGTGCCGGAGCTGCCGGAGGATCCCCACGACATCCGGATGGGCTGGGCCCTGACCCCCGGCCGCGGCCTGGTGCCGCTGAACGGGTCGCGCGACCCCGGGAATAGAGCACCCAGGTAGCCACGTTGGCACTGTCGGCTGTAGAGTGCTAATGCTGCGGTCGCCAACCAATTCGCGGAGGATCCACCGGTGCCCACTTACTCCTATGCCTGTACGTCCTGCGACAACCGATTCGACATCGTGCAGTCGTTCACCGACGACGCCCTGACGGAATGCAACGAGTGCTCGGGCAAGCTGCGCAAGCTGTTCAATTCGGTCGGCATCGTCTTCAAGGGCAGCGGCTTCTACCGCACCGACTCCCGTGGCGGAGGCAGCACCGCCAGCGAGCCGGCCAAGTCCGACTCGTCGTCCGGCAGTGCGTCGAGCACCTCGTCGTCGGACTCCTCGTCGTCGAGCACCTCGTCGGCACCGGCCGCAGCCGCGAGCTGACACGGTTTCATCCACAGGCGGACGGTTCATCCACAGTCCGCCCGTGACCGGCACGTCACCGGGCCGGCGGGCACGGCCGAACTCGTAGGGTTCGGGCCATGCCCGCCGGCCCGTTCTCGTTCCCGCCCCTGCGCAATCCGCTCGATCCCACCCTGTCCGACCGCCTGACGGCGCTGACGCGGCCGGGCTGGGCGCGCACCGTCGCCGTCCGCCGCGCGATCGCGGCCGGTCTCGTCGGGGTCGCGGCGGTCTCCGCCGTCACCGGCGACCCGTCGGGCGAGCGGACCCGCACGGTCGTCGCCGCCCGCGACCTGCGGCCCGGGCAGACCCTCACCGTCGACGACGTCACCGTCGTCGAGCGCGACTCGTCCCTGCTCCCGTCCGGGGCCCTCACCGATCCCACCGAGGCGATCGGCCACACCCTGGCCGGACCGGTGCCCGTCGGCGAAGCCCTCGTCGGGGTGCGGATGCTCGGGCCGCGGCTGGCGGCGGCCGCCACCGGCGACGCGGCGGCCCGGGTGGTCCCGGTCCGCCTGGCCGATCCCGGCGTCGGGGATCTGCTGCGCGAAGGCGACCTCGTCGACGTCCTCACCGTCGCCGAGGCCGGCGCCTCGTCGGATGCGGCACCGGAGGCGCGGGTGCTGGCGACGGGGGCGACCGTCGTGCTGGCCCAGGGAACGAACGAGACGAACGACCGCGGTGAGAAGGTGGTCCTGCTCGCCCTGCCGCCCGAGCCGGCGACGGCTGTGGCTGCTGCGTCGCTTGTGAGCGCATTGACGGTGACACTGCACTGATCCGGGCCGAGAGGCGCAATCCCGCCGCAAGGACGTACCGGCTGGTCTATGGTGCGACTGCGAGCGTGACGGCTACCACACCCTTAGGAGAAGCGCCGTGCTGAAAGGGTTCAGGGACTTCCTGCTCCGCGGAAACGTGCTCGACCTCGCTGTCGCGGTTGTCGTGGGTACCGCGTTCACGGCCATCGTCACCGCGTTCACCAATTACGTCATCGAGCCCCTGATCGCCGCGCTCGGCGGCGACAACGAACTGGGCTGGGGCTTCCAGATCCTCTCGGGTAATCCCGCCACGTTCGTCAACATCGGCGCGGTGGTATCGGCCTTCATCAATTTCGTCATCATCGCCGCCGTCGTCTACTTCGTGCTGATCTCCCCGGCGAACGCGGCCAAGAAGCGGTTCGCCACCGAGAAGGACGACACCAAGGCGAGCGCCGAGGATCTGCTCATCCAGATCCGGGACATCCTCGAGGTGCAGGCCGGCCAGAGCGGCGCGCACGCCAAGCCGAGCCTCGAGGAGAGGGAGCGGTAGGCGCAATCGTGCCGAGCGACGAAAAAGGTTGGGCCCGCTCGGAATTCCGAGCGGGCCCAACCCGTGTTCAGCCTGTCGGCAGGACGTCGTGTCAGACGGTCCAGGGCTTGCCGTAGGTGGTCACGTTGTCGCCGTTCGCAGTGATGGCGCGAACGAACGGACGGACCTGAACGGCGCCGATGACGCCGGAGGCGGTGCCGTGAACGTTCGAGAACTGCACGGACTTGAAGTCACCGTCGAACTCACCCTCGGCCACGACGAGCTCCTCGATGCCCGGAGCCGGGGTCAGCTCGAGCTCGGCGTAGGCCTGCGGGAGGATGTCGGTGACGGTGGCGGTCGGACCGTCCGCAGCCGAGAGCTCCAGCTCGAGCTGCGGGGTGGAGTAGGTGACGCCGATGGCGCCGTCGATGCTGCCGGCCCACGCGAACTGGTAGCCGAACTGGAACGTGGTGCCCTCGGCGTCGGCCGCGTCCTCGCCGACGAGGTTCGCGGTGCCGCGGCCGTTGTGGAAGAACTCGCGGTTGAACGGGCTGCCACCCAGGGCCGGCACACCCTGGATGAAGGTGTCCTCCTGGGTCACGACGACCTCGTAGCCGTCCGTCGAGACGATCCGGTTCTGATCGTCGACCGCAGCCTGCGCGGAGCCGGTCGCACCGAGGACCAGGCCCAGGACAGCGGCACCGGACACCGCGGCGTTACGTGCGGCCTTGAAGCCACGCGACTTGTTTCCCATGATTTCTCCGTATTTCTTGGTGGGGATTACTGCGGGGTGGGGCGGAGCAGGACTAGATCGTCCAGACCTTGCCGTAGGTGGTGACGTTGTCGCCGTTCGCGGTGATCACGCGGACGAACGGGCGGACCGAGACACCGCCGATGACGCCGGTGGCGGCGCCGTGGACGTTCGCGATCTGGACTTCCTTGAAGTCGCCGTCGAACTCGCCCTCGGCGACGACGAGCTCCTCGATGCCCGGAGCCGGAGTCAGCTCGATACCGGCGGTGAACTGCGGCAGGAGGCTGCCGACGGTCAGGACATCTTCAGCGCCTGGGACAGCGACATAGAGCGGGTTTCCGTTCTCGTCGGTCTGGGGGATGAGGTTGCCCTCTTCATCCGTGATCGGCTCGCCGTCTTCGTCCGTTTCGTACAACGGGTCGTACGAAACCGAACGAGTGGCCTCGAGTTCGGCTTCCGGGCTGGCCCAGCTGACGCCGATCGAGCCGTCCACCGCGGCGGACCACGCGAACTGGTAGCCGAACTGGAAGGTCGAGCCCTCGAAGTCCGCGGCGTCGGGGCCGACGATGTTGGCGATGCCACGGCCGTTGTGGAACCACTCGCGGCTGAGCGGGCTGCCGCCGATCGGGGGAACACCCTGGATGAAGGTGTCCTCCTGGGTCACGATGACCTCGTGGCCGTCCGACACGATCCGGTTCTGGTCGTCGACCACAGCGCCGGCGGTCCCGGTCGATCCCAGAACCAGGCCGAACACGGCGGCGGCGGCCACCGTGACGTTGCGGGCGGCCTTCACACCGCGTCGCGTCTGCATCTTCATGAATGCCTCATCCATTCTCTGCGTGCCGGGTCACGCACACGCGTCCGACAACTGCCCTGTCGCCCGCGAGGCATGCCACACCTGAGACACCGGCGAGCGGGCCCACCGGTGTCGACGTGTGCGTCATCCGCACGGTTGCGTTTCCGATTCGTGATGAAGATCGTCGCAGGAGCTACCGATCTTGACCTGAGCGAACCAGGACAGAGACTAGACCGTGACCTCGAAGGCCAGCAACGGCTACGTCCGGCAGGGAAGCGCGCACCTCACCGGAAATGTTTCGGCGCAGTGAAACAACCGATGACGCTCGCGACCGCAGCGTGCAAGGGCCGCGGGATGTCAAATCTTAGGGTGGGCTTATCGGCATCTGTGCATACCCACTGGTGACACGCTCAATCTGGGTGTGACGCGATACAGGCGGTACGTCGCGAAGTGAGCGGCGTCATCGACTTCGCCACGAGCGGGCAAGGGGAAACGCCGCTCCTCGAGGTTACGAGAAGGTTGCGGAATCCCACCACTGAAATTAACGATTCGGCATCGGCCGACTTCTACAAGTGGGGTAGATCACATGAGGCCATGGTGCGGCGGGACCTGCCGGCGCAGCCATTCTTCCGAGTCGGATGCATCGTCTCCCGGCGAGCGCTCGTCGCGAGTCGTCTCGGGGAGTACATCGCCGAAGATGCGGCGGAGCCGGGCCCGGTCGATCCGGGCCCGGCTCGCGTCGTCGCGTCGCGGTGCGTCGTCCGACGACGCGCCGGACGCGCTCTCGTCCGTGCCGGTGATGGCTATCCCTCCACTCGCGACAGTTCCTCGATCACGTGCGAGGCAAGCGGCAGGAGCGTGGCCATGCCGTCGCGGATCGCCGCACGGGACGAGGCGAGGTTGGCGACCATCGTGGACCCGGACAGGCCGACCAGACCGCGGGACAGCCCGGCGTCCATCGCGCCGGCGGAGAAGCCGGACGAGCGCAGGGCCTCGCCGATCCCCGGGAGTTCGCGGTCGAGCACATCGGAGGTGGCGTCGGGCGTCACGTCGCGCGGCGACACCCCGGTGCCGCCGACGGAGATGACCAGGTCCACGCCGCCGATGACGGCGGTGTTGAGGGCGTTGCGGATCTCCACCTCGTCGGCCGACACCGTGACGACACCGTCCACGGCGAATCCCTCCTCTGCGAGGAGCTCGGTGACCAGGGGCCCGGCGGAGTCCGGGTTGTCGCCGTGCGCTACCCGGTCGTCCACGATCACCACGAGGGCTCGCCCGGTCCTGGGGGTTTCGAATTCCATGATGCCCACCGTAGTTGCCCTGTCCGTCGAACGAGCTGTATGTCCGAGAATGAAACTGGCGGCGTCTCGTCTCATCGGCCACCCGCCTCGGCCGCCGCGAGCTGCACCTCGACGGTCTTCTCGTCGCCACCCTGCGCGTCGGTGTAGGTGACGCGCACGGTGTCGCCGGGCGCGTACGAGCGGACCGCCGCGATCAGGGAGTCCCCGTCGGTGACGAGCCGGTCGTCGACCTTGGTGATGACCACGCCGCTCGGAATACCGGCCCGTTCCGCGGGCCCGCCGCCGGTGACCTCCATGACCCGAGCGCCGCGCACGTCGCTCTGCGACGGCACCTGCACGCCGATGACGGCGTGGGTCGCCTTGCCGGTGTCGACGAGCTCGTCGGCGATGCGGCGAGCCTGATCGACCGGGATGGCGAAGCCGAGGCCGATGGATCCGGACTCTCCGCCGGCCGTGGCGATCGCCGTGTTGACGCCGATCAGCCGGCCGTCCATGTTCACCAGCGCGCCGCCGGAGTTGCCGGGGTTGATCGCGGCGTCGGTCTGCAGTGCATCGATGACGGTGTTCTGGTTGCCGGCCTCCCCGCTGGTCGACACGGGCCGGTCCAGGGCCGAGACGATACCGGTGGTCACCGTGCTCTCGAGACCGAGCGGCGAGCCGACCGCGACCACCTGCTGGCCCACCTGCACGGCGTTCGAGTCGCCGAACTCGATCGGGGTGAGGTCGGTGCGGCCCTCCGCCCGGAGCACGGCGATGTCGGAGATCGGGTCGGCGCCCACGACGCTCGCGGGGACCGAGCTGCCGTCGGAGAAGTACACCGTGAGCTGCGCGCCGGCGCCGCCCCCGGCGACGACGTGGTTGTTGGTGAGGATCAGGCCGTCGGAGGACAGGATCACGCCCGAGCCCTCGCCCTGTGCGGTGCGGCCGACCACCTCGATGCGCACGACGCTCGGTACCACCTTCTGCGCGACGGCCTGCACCGAACCGGCGGGCGCGGCAGCGACGGTCGTCGTGGACGGCCTCGGCGCGTCGAGGGCGTTGGTGACGGCCGTGCCGCCGGTCGACTGCTGCGTGGTCCACGCGCCGACGGCGCCGCCGATCCCACCGCTGACCAGTGCCAGCGCGACGGCTCCGAGCGCCAGCAGTCCCCGCGCCGACCGGGGTGAGCCCTGGGGCCCTGGCGCGGGCTGGGGCGGGGCGCCGAACGGCGCGGTGTGCCCGTACCCGGCATAGGGGCCGGAGGGAGCCTGGTAGGGATTCGGCTGGTGCGGTGTCGGCTGCTGCGGTGTCGGCTGGTGCGGCTCGGGGCGGCCGCCACCCGGTGTGGGGTCCTCGCTCATCTCATCGCTTTCGTGTACACGGCCGCCGGGTCGGCGGCTCGTCGTTCGGCTTCCAGCATGCCCGCGGCGGCTGAGAGTCCGCTTAGATCCGACGGCGATTTTCCTGTCAATCCGCCGGGTGTTCGAGCTCCGGGGTGCCGGGCAGCACGATCCGGATCAGGGCCCCCCCACGTGACGAGATGTCGACTGCGATGGTGCCGCCGTGCTTCATCACCACCTGCCGCACGATCGCGAGGCCGAGGCCGGATCCGGGCATCGACCTCGACGCGGTGGAGCGGTAGAACCGCTCGAACACCAGCTCGCGGTCCTCCTCGGGGATGCCGGGCCCGGCGTCGTCGACGGTCAGTTCCATCAGTCCGGTGCCGAGCTGGCGCATCGACACCAGCACCTCGGCGTCGGCGGGACTCCACTTGGCAGCGTTGTCGAGGACGTTGAGGACCGCCCGGGAGAGTGCGGCGTGGTCGCCGTAGACGAACCACGGTTCCGTGTGCGCCGTGAAGTCGAGGTCGGAGCGGCGGCGCCGGGCCCGTTCGAGGCTGCGCTCGACGACCTCCGAGATGTCGACGGGCTCGAACACCGTCTCGGGGGCGTCCTCGCGGGCGAGGTCGACGAGGTCGCCCACCAGGGTGGACAGCTCCTCGATCTGCGCCACCACGTCGGCGCGCAGCTCCGCCATGTCGTCCTCGGGCAGGTTCGGCGCGTCGGGCCGGCTCGCCGCGATGAGCAGCTCCATGTTCGTACGCAGCGACGTCAGCGGGGTGCGCAGCTCGTGGCCGGCGTCGGCGACGAGCCGGCTCTGCCGCTCCCGCGACTCGGCGAGGGCGCGCAGCATCGTGTTGAAGCTCTCGGTGAGCCGGGCCAGCTCGTCGTGCCCGGTCACGCGGATCGGCCGCAGGTCGTCGGTACGGGCGACCCGCTCGGCCGCCGCGGTGAGGCGCGCGACGGGGCGCAGACCGGTGCGTCCCACCGTCGCGCCGGCAGCGGCGGCGAGCACCACTCCGCACCCGCCGACGACGAACAGCACGCTCGCGAGCCGTTTGAGAATGTCCGCCGTCGGTTGCAGCCGCTGGGCGATGACGATGGTGCTGCCGTCGGGGATGCGCTGCGCGAGCACCCGCTGATGGCCGACGGTGCGCAGCGACGACTCCCGTTCGCCCCTGGCCACCGCGAGTTCGGCGCTGCCGATCGGGACGGACGACCCGGGCGGCACGTACTGTCCCAGGTCGGAATAGATGAGGGCCACGCTGATGTCGGAGCTGTAGAGCTGGGCACCACCGATGTAGCGGGGGTCGTAGGTGATCAGGGTGCTGCTCTCGACGAGCGCGGCAGCCCGCGCCCGCAACTGCTTGTCGACATCGGCGTAGAGGGCGCGGGCCACCACCGCGTACGCCGCGATGGAGGTCACCGCGACGGCGATCGCCACCGCGCCGGCCGCCAGCAGCGTGACACGCCGGCGCAGCGGCACCGACCGGGTCAGCAGCAGCGGAGGCCGCATGGGGCGATTCGAATCCGGGTCGGCGCCTTCGAGCCGGGTCACGGCGGGGTTTCCCGCAGGACGTAGCCGACGCCGCGCACCGTGTGGATCAGGCGCGGCTCCCCGTCGGCCTCGGTCTTGCGGCGCAGGTAGCCGACGTACACCTCGAGGGCGTTCCCGGAGGTGGGAAAGTCGTAGCCCCACACCTCCTCGAGGATCCGGCTGCGGCTCAGGACCCGGCGGGGGTTCGCCATGAGCATTTCCATGAGGGCGAACTCGGTGCGGGTGAGGCTGATCGACCGGGTGCCGCGGGTGACCTCGCGGGTGGAGGGGTTCAGCGTCAGGTCCGCGAAGCGCAGCGTCTCCTCCGACTCGGTGGCCGGGTCGGGCGAGGCGCGGCGGAGCAGCGCGCGCAGCCGGGCGAGCAGCTCCTCGAGCGCGAACGGCTTCGGGAGGTAGTCGTCGGCACCGGCGTCCAGGCCGGCGACCCGCTCGGAGACGGAGTCACGGGCGGTCAGCACGAGGATGGGGAGGTCATCGCCGGTGCTGCGCAGTCGGCGGCACACCTCGAGGCCGTCGACCCGCGGCATCATCACGTCGAGGACCATCGCGTCGGGCCGCTCTGCCGCGACCTGTTCGAGGGCGTCCTGCCCGTCCGTGGCGAGTTCGACGGTGTACCCGTTGAAGCTCAGTGATCGGCGCAGGGACTCCCGCACCGCCCGGTCGTCGTCGACCACCAGAATGCGCATGGCCTCCAGTGTGGACCCGACCGCTGAGAGGTGTCTGAGAGGGCGGCGGCGTTCCCTGCGAGGGGAACCCGCACGGCGCCGCGGGTCCCCTCACCAGTCGTCACACCTCGTTCGGGTCGATCATTCCGAGCCGCACGGCCTTCACGAGCCGGCGCGGGACGTGGTGGGCGACGCCGGCGACGGTGACCGGCACCAGGGCCGGGGCCTGCGCGTTCCACTGCGAGCGGCGGCTGCGGGTGTTGGACCGGGACATCCGGCGCTTGGGTACTGCCATGGTGGTTCTCCTCGGGTGTCCGGGTGGGGGGTCAGGGACGGCGGCGCTTGCCGTACTTGCGTTCGAACTTCTCGACCCGGCCGGCGGCGTCGAGGACGCGGGCAGTTCCCGTCCAGAAGGGGTGGGATTCGCTGGTGACGTCCACGACGATCAGCGGGTAGGTGTGGCCGTCGGACCATTCGACCGTGCGGTCGGCGGTGACGGTGGAGCGGGTGAGGAACGCCGATCCGGTGTTGGCGTCCTGGAACACCACGGGGTGGTAGTCGGGGTGGATGCCGGGCTTCATGCTCGTCCTTCTCCTTCTGTCGGTGCGGTGCCGGCGGTGGGCGCCGGCAGGTCGTCGCACGGGTCTTCGTGGTAGTGGCCGAACGGGTCGTCCCACGTCGGCCACGCCGCCGGGTCGGCGAACTCCTCGTCGGTGAGCAGTGCCCACTCCAGGGCGCGGTGGATCTCGTCGGGGTCCGCGTCGTGGGTGAGGATCACCATCGAGGTGTCGCGGTCTCCGTGCGTGTCGTCCCAGCGCAGCGCCGTCATGGCCCGCCGTTCGCCGGAGACGCGTTGCTGTTGCTCCGGAGTCATCGCGGCGAGCCACGGCCCGGCGTGGGCGACGCGCAGGCCCTCACCGGCGGACTCGACCAGCAGCGCATTGTCCGGTTGCGTCGCGACCCAGGCCCGGCCGCGGGCGCGGACCACGCCGTCGAGGAGGACGTCGATCGCCTCGTGCAGGCGCTGCGGGTGGAAGGGCCGGCGGGCACCGAATTCGAGCAGCCGCACGCCGCAGTCCTCACCGAGCGGTGGTTGACCGCGCAGCAGCGGCGAGTGCGCGTCGGACACCGTCCCACGCCGCGCACCGGGTGGGATCTGCCGGAGCAGGTGTTCGACGTAGACGTCCTCACCCCACGCGACGGGTGCGTCGGGGGCGAGCCGCGAAAGCACCGCGTGCAGCTTCGCCTGCTGCCAGCCCTCGGCTCCTGGCCGGACGACGAGGGCGTCGGCGAACTCGACCTGGCCGACGACGACCTGGGCGACGGTGCGGTCGTCGTCGAGTTCCTCGTCCCCGGTGGCATCGGTGAGCCAGGTGGCGGCGTCGATGCAGGTGACGGTGGCCTCGATCCGCACGTCGTGGGCGGCGGGTCCGTCGAGCTGCCCGACCACGCCGGCGACGACGACGTGTTCGACGGCCCAGCACAGCGCCTCGGGTTCGAGCCGAGGGTCGAGGAGCAGGACGATGCGGTCGACGTTGCTGCGGGCGTGCAGGCGCCGCAGCAGCGGGAGCAGATCCTCGCGGAGGGTGCAGGAGACGCAGCCGTGGGCCAGTTCGAGCACGTCGACGCGGTGGTCGTGCGTGGTGGTGAGGGTGCGGCGCACGACCCCCTCACCGACGTGGTCGAGGTCGTGGTGCACGACGACGGTCCCCGGGCGCAGCAGGGCCCGCGCGGTGCGTTCGGTGGGTCCGCGCCGGCCCGCGACGACGATCAGCGGCGTTCTGGTGTCCACCGGAACCCCTTTCGGTAACGATTGTCATTAGCTCGACGGGAGCGTACAGTCGCTCGGGCCATTTGTCGAAAACGATTGTCGTTACGCCCTCGGGGCGCCGACAGAAGGGAGCCCGCCGTGTCGGCGCACTGCCAGGTGACCGGACGCAAGCCCGGCTTCGGGAAATCCGTCTCCCATTCCCACGTCCGCAGCAACCGACGCTGGAATCCGAACATCCAGCGCAGGACCTACTACCTGCCCTCCGAGGGGCGCCGCGTCACCCTGACGCTCTCCGCCAAGGGCATCAAGACCATCGACCGTGACGGCATCGAGGCCGTCGTCGCCCGCCTCCGCGCCCGAGGAGAAAAGCTCTAGTGGCCCGCAACGAGATCCGCCCCATCGTCAAGCTCCGCTCCACCGGCGGCACCGGGTACACCTATGTCACCCGCAAGAACCGGCGTAACGATCCCGACCGGCTCGTCCTGCGCAAATACGATCCCGTGCTGCGCCGCCACATCGACTTCCGCGAGGAAAAGTAGGCCATGGCCAAGAAATCGAAGATCGCCCGCAACGAGCAGCGCAAGCTCGTCGTCGCCCGCTTCGCCGAACGTCGCGCGGAACTGAAGGAGATCCTGCGGCGCCCGTCGAGCACCGACGCGGAACGCCTCGCCGCCCGGACCGCCCTGCAGCGTCTACCGCGCGACGCCAGTCCGGTACGATTGCGCAATCGAGACGCTGCGGATGGACGTCCGCGCGGCCACCTGCGGAAGTTCGGGCTCTCACGCGTGCGCGTGCGGGAACTCGCGCACCGCGGCGAGCTGCCCGGCGTCCACAAGTCGAGCTGGTGAGGAGCGAGTCATGGCAGTCAAGAGGGGCCCGTCGAAGAAGTCGCGTGCCGTGGAAGGCCGCAAGCCCAAGAAGAACCCGCTGTTCGCGGCCAAGATCGAGTACGTCGACTACAAGGACGTGAACCTGCTCCGCACGTTCATCTCCGATCGCGGCAAGATCCGCAGCCGTCGCGTCACCGGCCTGACCCCGCAGCAGCAGCGGCAGGTCGCCATCGCGGTGAAGAACGCCCGCGAGATGGCGCTGCTGCCCTTCACCACCACCAGCAAGTAGAGCTCCATTCGCGACGAGGGTCGCGCGGGCACGTGCCCGCGCGACCCTCGTCGTATCTGTGGATCGTCGAGTGTGCACAATTCGCGCTGACTCACGGTGTGTCGTCCCACGATGTGCACACTCGCGCGAGTTGTCCACAGGCCGTCGCGACCGCGGTTCCCTGCCGCACAGCCGCCGGGCATCCTCGGCGAACATGGGGGAAATCGACGAACCGTTCCTGGGGACGCAGGCCCTACGGGCGGGCCTTCTCACACCGCACCAACTTCGGCGCTTCCGGCGCGTACACCGGGACGTGTACATCCACCGGGACGCGGCCGTCACACCGTACGGCCGCGCACGGGCCGCATGGCTCTGGGCGGGGGGCGACGGCGTGCTGGCCGGCTTCTCGGCCGCTGCTCTGTTCGGCAGCCGATGGATCGACGCGACCGCGCCCGCCGAACTGATCCGACGCGGTAGCCGCCGGGGTACCGCCGGCGTCGTCGTGCGCGCCGAGACGATCCTCGACGACGAAGTGTGCACGCTGGCAGACATGCGAGTGACGGCTCCGGCCCGAACCGCGTTCGATCTCGGCCGTCGTCTCGTCCTGGATACCGCGGTCGAGCAGCTCGACGCGCTGTGCCGGGCCACCCGCCTGGATCCTGCGCGTGTCGCCGAACTGGCCGATCGACACAGCGGCGCCCGCGGCGTGCGGCGGCTGAGGCAGGCGCTCCCACTGGTCGACCCCGGCGCCGAGTCGCTCCCGGAGACGCGGGTACGGTTGCTTCTCGTGCGTGGCGGCCTACCCCGCCCCAGCACCCAGGTCCCGGTCGTCGGCGTGGACGGACACATCCTGGGGTGGGCCGACCTGGGCTGGAAGCAATGGCGCACCGTCGTCGAGTACGACGGCATCCATCACTGGACGGACGAGCGGCAGCGCACCAAGGACATCGAACGATACGAGGCATTCGCGGCGCTGGGCTGGTCCGTGGTCCGCGTCAACTCCGAACAACTGCGCCTGCGCCCCGCATCGGTCGTGGAACGCGCGCGGATGCGGCTTCGAGCGGCAGGCGCTCCCGTCCGACCGCCGAGTGCGCACAATTCGTGCTGACTCACGGCGTGTCGTCACGAGAAGTGCACGCTTACGGGGCGACGGACGCGCGCAGGGCGGGAGCGGCGGGCCGGCGCAGAGCGTCCGCGAGATCGTCCAGCCGGACCGGTTCGGCGACGAGTTCGTCCCACGGGTAGGTACCGGCCGTGCGGGTCAGGAACGCCACGGCACGACGGAGGTGGACGGGCTCGTAATTGTGGACTCCGGTGACGGTGAGCCACCCCCGCACGACCGCTTCGGGATCGACGGGCACCGAAGGACCCGGCGTCACGGACCCGGCCAGGACGAGGCGGCCCCCGACGTCGAGCCGGTGCAGGCACTCCCCCACCGCCGCGACGGATCCGGAGAAGTCGAGCGCAACGTCGACGGGGCCGCCCTCGTCGCCGAGGGCCCCGAACCGCTCGGCCACCGCGATCCGTTCCGCATCCGGGTCGGCGACGCGCACATCGGCACCGGCCTCCGCGCACAGCGCGATCGCGGTGACCCCGAGCATGCCGGCGCCGCACACCAGCACCCGCCGGCCGGCGACGTCACCGGCCGCCTCGACCGCGGCGACCGCCGTCGCCGTCGCACATGCCGCCGGGGCCGCGACGACGTCCGCCACCGAGTCCGGCACCCGGACCACGCCCACCCCGGCCGGCAGCACGATGTGGTGGGCGTAGCCACCCGACAACGCCCACTCGCCGTCGAACGGTTCGTGTCCCACCTTGCGCAGGGCCCGGCACTTGGCGGTCCGTCCGGACACGCACCTGTCGCATGCGCCGCACGATGCCGTGACGGTCCACACGACGCGCGTGCCGACGACGGTCCCGGCACCGGGACCGGCCGCGACGACGTCACCGACAGCTTCGTGCCCCAGCACCGACGGCCGCGGCCCGGGCCGCCGTCCGGCGACGGTGTGCAGATCGCTGCCGCACACGGTCGCGAGCCGGACACGCACCAGCAGTTCCCCGGCACCGAGGCGCGGGACGGGGACGTCGCGCACGTCGACGCCGTCGCCCGTCCACACGGCTGCGCGCGTCAGACCACCAGCGACCGGATCCATCCCGACATCCTTTCGATCAGGTAGACGACGGCGAACACGATGATCACGATCGCTCCGGCGAACTCGAAGTTCAGGGTTCGGATCGCCTCGAACAGCAGGAAGCCGACGCCGCCGGCGCCGACGATGCCGAGCACCGTCGAGGTGCGAATGTTGACGTCGAGCAGGTAGAGGCTCGAGCCGATCACGGACGGCACCGCCTGCGGAATCACCGCCGCGAACAACGTCTTCCACCAGCCCCCGCCGACGGCCCGCACCGCCTCGACCGGCCCGGGATCTATCTCCTCGACGGCGTCCGCCACGAGTTTGCCGAGGAATCCCACGGATCCGAGAGCGAGTGCGCACGCCCCCGCGACGGGTCCGAGGCCGATCGCGGCGACGAAGATCACCGCGAGGATCAGCTCGGGCACCGCGCGGACGAACAGGATCACCGAGCGGGCCGACCAGTACACAGCCTGGTTCGGGGACACGTTGCGGGCGGCGAGGATTCCGAACGGCAGCGAGAGCACGATGCCGGCGGCCGTCGCGACCGCGCCGATCGCGAGGGTCTGCAGGACGGCGTCGAGCAACCTGCCACCGACGGCCGTGAAGTCCGGCGGGAGCAGCCGGGTGAACACCTCGAGCGACGGGCCGATCCACGTGACCAGCGCACGCGGGTCGATGCGCAGGCTGATCAGTGCACCGATCGTGGCGGCGGCGACCGTGCCGGAAAAGATGAGTCGCGCGGCCCTTTCGCGGCGCGGATCCGGAACGGAGGGTGCCAGCAGAACCCGCCGGACGACGACCGCGAGCACCTCCATCGCGGCGATGATCGCGAGGATCACGCACACGATGCCCAACGCCCGCGGATACACCAGTCCGCGCAGGGCGTCCTGGAGCGCGAACCCGATGCCCCCGGCACCGACGAATCCGAGCACGACGGAGGTGCGCAGGTTGATGTCGATGCGGTAGACGAAGGTACCCATCCAGGACGGAACCACTTGGGGCACGACGGCATTGAGCATCTCGCGGATATAACCGGCACCCGTGCTGCGTACCGCCTCCCGTGGTCCGGGATCGGTCTGCTCGACGGCGTCGGCGAACAGCTTGCCGAGCATGCCGATGGAATGCAGCGCGAGCGCGAGCACGCCGGGCAGGACACCGATGCCGAGGGCGCGGACGAACAGCACCGCGAACAGCAGGTCCGGCACCGCCCGGCAGAAGGTGATCACCGCACGCGCCACCGTGTACACGGCGGGGTGCGGGGTGGTGTTGCGGGCGGCCAGGAAGGCCAGCGGCACCGACGCGAAGGCCGCGAGCACCGTCCCGAGCACCGCCATCAGCAGCGTGTCGAGGGCGAGTTTCCAGATCCGGCCCGGATCGTCGAGGGCCGGTGGCAGCATGCGGCCGAGCAGGCCGGCGACGTCGTCGAGCCCGTCGAGCAGTGCCGCAGGGGCGAAGTCGATGTAGCGGGCGGAGGCCAGGACGACGAGGAGCGCGACAGCCGCGCACGTTCCCAGCAGGCGCCGGCGGCGGACGGCCGGCCGCGGCAGGCGCCGCCCGACACGGTCGGGCGGCGACGGCGCGAGGGCGGTGCTCACGACGGTCCCGTCGGCGCCGAGGCCGGCCGGGCGGCCGGGTCGACCCGCCGATAGATGTCCATGGCCTCACCCCTGCTCAGCTCCACGGCCGGCCGGTCGAGCACCTTCCGTCCACCGCGCAGGCCGACGATCCGGTGGGCCCAGCCCAGCGCAAGGTCCACCTGGTGCAGGGTGCACACGACGGTGAGCGTGTCCTCCATGCACACCCGGAAGAGCAGGTCCATCACCACCCCGGCGTTCTCGGGGTCGAGGGACGCGACCGGTTCGTCGGCGAGCAGGACGGTGGGACGCTGCATCAGCGTCCGCGCGATCGCGACCCGTTGCTGCTGCCCGCCGGAGAGGGTGTCGGCGCGACGATCCGCGAGGTCGGCCAGCCCCACGCGGTCGAGGTGGGCGAGGGCCTCGGTGCGCATCCGCTTCGGGTACGTCGCGGCGCCGTAGCGGGGCAGGCGCAGGCGCCCGAGCCCGCCGACGAG
The DNA here is from genome assembly GCF_011058195.1 of Rhodococcus sp. 14C212. Lineage (NCBI taxonomy): Bacteria > Bacillati > Actinomycetota > Actinomycetes > Mycobacteriales > Nocardiaceae > Rhodococcus > Rhodococcus sp. 14C212. Next base: position 37,291 of record NZ_JAALEH010000008.1, read on the forward strand.
GACGTTCTCGAGGCAGCTGAGCCGGCCGACGAGGTTGAAGTGCTGGAAGACGAACCCGACCTCCCGCCGCAGCATGCGCAGCTCGGCGCGGGACGCCAGATCGACGCGGGTGCCGGCCACCTCCACGGCCCCGTCGGAGACGCTGTGCAGACCGTTGAGGCAGCGCAGCAGCGTCGACTTGCCCGAGCCGGACAGGCCCAGCAGCACGACGAGTTCGCTGCGGTGCACCTCGAGGTCGACACCGTCGAGAGCCACGGTGTCGCCGAACTTCTTCGTGACGCGACGGGCGGAGACGACGACGTCGTCGCCCGCGACGGTGGGGTCGCCGTCGCCCGCGACGGTGGGGTCGCCGTCGCCCGCGACGGTGGGGTCGCCGTCGCCCGCGACGGTGTGATCGCTGTTCAACTCAGCCCTTGCACTTGTCGGACTCGGTCAGGGCACACACCTCGCGCACGCCCTCGTAGTCGGCGTCGGTCGCGGCGACGACGCCCCACGCCCGTTCGTCGGTGATGCGGCACTCGCCGTCGCACAGTCCCGCGGCGCGCATGTGATCGGCGTTGGCCTTGTCGACGAAGATCGTGCGGAGCCGGTCGACGGTGTCGGCACCGAGCGAGTTGCTCGCCACGAACAGCGAGCCGGCGATCGTCTCGGACTCCCAGACCTTCTTCAGCTCGCCTTCCTTCAGGTCGCCGCTGGCGATCATGGTCTCGTCGACCATGGTGTCGAAGGCGAATCCGGCATCGCAGTCGCCGGCGGCGATCGCGAGGGCCGAGGCGTCGTGGCCGCCCGCGTAGACCGGGTTCACACCGGCGGCGACGGCCTGCTCGGTGCCGGATTCGACGACGCCGGCCTCGATGAGTCCCGCGGAGGGGTAGAGAAATCCGGACGTCGAGCCGGGGTCGACGAAGCACACGTCCTTGCCGGCGAAGTCGTCGATGCCGTCGATCTCGGTGTTGTCGGAGCGGGTGAGGCCGTAGGACCGGTAACCCGGCTCGCCGCCGGCCTCCTGGACGACGGCGCCGAGCGGGCTGACATCGGCGCCGTTGACGCCGGCCACGACGTAGGCGAACGGACCGAAGAAGGCGAGGTCGACGTTGTCGGCGATGATGCCCTCGACCACGCCGGCGTAGTCGGAGGCCTGCACGAACTCGACCTCGGCGCCGGTCTCGCGCTCGAGGAGCGCGATGATCGGGTCGTAACCGGCCTGCAGGTCCGCCGAGTTCTCGGCGGGAATCGCGGCCAGGGTGAGCTTCTCGGGGAAGCCCTGGGCGTTGACGGCGTCGGGATCGGAGCCGCCGCAGGCGGTGAGGGTGAGAGCGAGGCCGGTCGCGAGCGCGGTCGCGGCGACCGTTCGGCTGGAGAAGTGCATGTCGGGAAGTCCTCGGGGTCGGGGTGTCTGTCAGGACTGCAGGAGCAGATCGGGCAGGTCGGCGACGGAACCGACGATGTGGGTGGCCCCGGCGTCGCGCAGCGCCTGTTCGTCGTGGGCGCCGGTGCGGGTGCCGGCGACGACGGAGGCACCGGCGCGGCGGCCGGAGAGCATGTCGCCCACGGTGTCGCCGACCACGGCTACCTCGCGAACGTCGTCGACCTCGGCGCGCAGCAGCGCGGTGAGCACCAGGTCGGGGTACGGCCGGCCGCGACCGGCATCGGACGGCGTGAGAGCGAGATCGGCGAGGTCCTCCCAGCCGAGGGCGGCGAGCAGCCGGTCCTGGGTGGCACGGCTGAAGCCGGTGGTGAGGGCCACGGCGAGACCGGCGTCGCGCAGCCGGGTGATCGCCTCGGCGGCCCCGGGGATCGGCTCGACCTCGCCGGCGTCGACGAATTCGTCGTAGGTCCGTTCGAAGGCGGCGTTCGCGGCGCGGGCCCGTTCCTCGGAGCCGAACAGGGACCGGAAGACGACGATCTTGGACCGGCCCATCGTGTCGAGGACGTGGCGCCGGGCGGCGTCGCGTTCGGGCCCGTCGGTGGGCAGTCCGACGCTGGTGGCGGCCGCGTCGAAGGCGCGGAGGACGAGGCCGCCGTCGGCGACGGTGGTGCCGGCCATGTCGAGCACGGCCAGTCGGATGACAGTCATTGCTACTCCGGAATCGTTGCGGGAGAGGGTGTTCAGAGTTCGAGGAGATCGGCGGTCCGCTCGCCGAGGTAGGGGCCGAGGGTCATGCCGCGGCCGCCCGGTCCGGCGATGATCCAGATGTCGTCGTCGACGCGGGCACGGTGGACGAGTTCGGTGGGATCGAGGCACTGGCTGTAGACCCCGGCCCAGCGCCGCACGACCGGCGGGAGCCGGTGTCCGAGCAGTTCCTCGGCGACGGTGACGAGGTGCTCGTACGGGGCCTCGTCGACGTCGAAGGCGAACGGTTCGTCGTACTCGTGGGTGTCGCCGAGAGTGAGCCCGCCGTCCAGGCGCTGCACGCACAGCAGCTGCATACGGTGCTGCTCGGCGGTGAGCGCCTGCGGTTCGCACGCCTTCAGCTCCTCCAGCGCGGCCCCGGCGAATCCCGGGTAGTAGCGCAGGCTGTCGCCGTCGGCGACGGACGTGGTGAGCTTCTCGCCCAGCGGTGCGGTCTGCATCATCTGCAATCGCACGCGGCGCAGGGGCAGGTCGCCGCCGAGTTCGCGGGCGAGGCCGGACAGGGTCGCTCCGGGGCACACGAGCACGAGGTCGGTCTCGTGGACGGCGCCGTGGTCGTCGCGCACCTGCACGGTGCCGTGAGCGGTGCGGGTCACGGTGCGCGCCTCGGTCCCCGGCCGGAATCGATACCGCCCGGAGGTGGCGAGGTGCCACCGGATCGCGGGCAGGGCGACGCGGGATTCGACGGCGGCGTCGGTGCTGCAGTGCAGGCCGGCGACGAACTTGCCGCGCAGGGCGGGATTGAGCCGCCGGACCGCCTCGGGCTCGAGCAGGGTGAAGCCCCGGTCACGGGCGTCGGCGCGGCCGGCGGCCTCCCGGGCGACGGCCACCTCGGCGTCGCTGCGAAGAAGGGTGATCGATCCGTTCGCCCGGAAACCGATGCCGGGGACGCGGGCGCCGAGGTCGGCCCACAACTCGCGGGAACGCAGGGTGGCAGCCAGTTCGCCCTCGGTACGCCCGGAGACCCACACGAGGCCGAAGTTGCGGACGGTGGCGCCCCGGGCCTCCGGTTCGCGTTCGAGGTGAACGACATCGTGTCCGCGGCGGACGGCGGCGTCGGCGTGGGCGGTGCCCAGAATGCCGCCGCCGATGATCAGGATTCGCATGACCCCGAGCCTGAGCGATGGTCTAGACCAATGGGGAGATCTCAGGCGAACGCGCGGTGAACAATTGGTATAGACCAAAATCCGGTACACTTCGAGCGTGACAGCAACCGCTCGCGAGGCCAGGGTCCCCAAGCACCAGATCGTGCGGCATCAGGTCGACGCCCTGCTCGACGAGCTCTCCGTCGGCGACCCGGTGCCCTCCGAGCGCGATCTCGCCACGCGGTTCGACGTGGCCCGGGAGACCGTTCGCCAAGCACTGCGCGAGCTCCTCGTCGACGGCCGCATCGAGCGCCGCGGCCGGGGCACCGTCGTCGCGAAGCCCAAGATCCTGCAACCGCTGATCATCGGCTCCTACACCGAGGCGGCACTCGCGGAGGGCCGCAGCGCGGGACGCATTCTCGTCGGCTGGACCGACCTCGCCGCCGACCCCGACCTCGCCGATGTGCTCGCGATCGCCGTCGGCGACCCCGTCCTCGAACTCGAACGCATCCTGCTCACCGACGGCGTCCGCGTCGGACTCGAACGGACGCGCCTGCCCGCCCATCGCTTTCCGGGACTCGTCGGCAGCTTCGACTCCACGTCGTCGCTGTATGCGGCGATCCGCGCGCGCGGCATCACCTTCGCGCGCGCAGTCGAGTACATCGAGACCACCCTGCCCGACGCCCGCGAGGCGGCACTCCTCGACGCCGACATCCGCACACCCATGCTCCTGCTCAACCGCGTGTCGTACGACCAGCACGACGCCCCGATCGAGCAGCGACGGTCGCTCTACCGCGGGGACCGGATGACGTTCGTCGCCACGGTGACACCCTGAGCCCGCCGCAGAGCACGGCCGCTCCGGGGCGCGCCCGGCCTCGGGGCCCGGATCACCTCAGGCATCGTCGGCGCTCCGCACGCCGAGATGCTGCAGAACCAGTTCCTGCCGTCGCACCAGCCGCTCCGAGATCGTCCAGTCGGCATGCTGGTAGCGCGGATGCTGAGCCAGCGCGATGACATTGGCCGGAGGATAAACAATCGGGTCGGTCGGCATTTTTTCAGCATCGCAGACTTTCGGCCGGGATGCCCGGGCGGGGCCCGCAGGGACGCTCGCCTACCCGGCATGCCCGGTGAGCAGCGGTGCCGTTACCGCCGGTAAGGTTCTCGGTCTGGCGTGCAGCGCCTGAGTGTCGTGTGGTGACGAAGGGTTGTGACGGTCGGTGTCGGGCGTGATCGCGGGATTCAGCGTCATCTTCGTGATCATCGCGATCGGATTCGCGCTCGGCCGCACCGGCACGCTCGGACCCGAGGGCCAGTTCGTGCTCAGCCGGATGGTGTTCTTCGTCGCCACCCCCGCGCTGCTGTTCGACTCGCTGGCCACCTCCGACCTGTCGGTGATCTTCTCCCCCACCCTATACGTCGCGGCAGCCACGGCGTTCGCCGTCGCCGCGCTCTACCTCGTCGTCGCCACACTCTGGCTGCGCCGGCCCCTGCCGGAACTGACGATCGGCGCGCTGGCCGCCTCCTATGTCAACTCCGCCAACCTCGGTATCCCGATCGCGGTGTTCGTCCTCGGCGACGCGTCGTTCGTCGCGCCACTGCTGCTGTTCCAGATCGTGCTGTTCTCCCCCATCGCGTTGACGATGCTGGACCTGTCCACGATGCGCGCCGGCGCGTCCCGGATGGAGACGATCACCGCCCCGTTCAAGAACCCCATCGTGCTGGCCGGTGCGGCCGGGCTCACCGCCGCCGTCGCCGGCTGGACGCTGCCCCCCGCGCTGATGCAGCCGTTCCACCTCCTCGGGGGCGCCTCGGTGCCGGGTGCCCTGCTCGCGTTCGGCCTGTCGCTCCAGGGTGTGCGGGTACTCGAAAAGGGCACCAGCCCAAGGCGCGACGTCGCACTCGCCTCGGTGCTCAAGATCGTGGTGCAGCCCGTCCTCGCCTACCTCATGGCCCGCCACCTGATGGGCCTCGACGGGCACGAACTCTTCGCGATCGTCGTGGTGGCGACGTTGCCGACCGCACAGAACGTGTTCGTCTACGCCAGCCGCTACGGCCGCGGCATGGTGCTCGCCCGCGACGCCGCGCTGGTCACCACGCTCGCTTCGATACCCGCGATCGGCGTCGTCGCCGCGCTGCTGGCATGACGGGCGCGGCTAGGTTGAGACCCATGCGATTGTTGCTGCTCGCCGCCTGCTGCGTCCTGGCCGTCGCGTGCGGGCCGGGCGGCGCCGGCGTCCCCGCCCTGCCCGAGGCGCCGACGCCGGAGGGGGCAACGGTCTTCACGGCCCGCGACGACCTCGTCGACCCGCACCCCATCCCGATACGGTCGTGGACCCGCGTCGGCGGCGACCGCATCGCCGTCCACTTCGAGACCGGCACACCCGAGTGTTTCGGGGTCGACGCCACCGTCACCGAGTCCGGCACCGCCGTGACGGTGGCGCTGCGCGGCGGCACCCTGCCCGAGGCGGTGGACCGGGCGTGCATCATGATCGCCGTCACCGGTGTGCTCGAACTGACGCTGCGGGCACCGCTCGCCGACCGGATCGTGACGGCCGGCTGATCCATGGCCCGCACTCCCCGGCACTGGCTGCTGCTCCTGTGCACGGCGACGGCGCTGCTGCACGCGACGTTCCAGTCGGTGCGCGTCCTCGTCTCCTACCGCGTTCTCACCCTCGGCGGCGACGCGGCCGTGATCGGCGTCGTGACGGCCCTGTTCGCCCTCGTTCCGCTGGTGCTCGCGGTGCCACTCGGCCGGGCCGTCGACCGCCGGCACGCGGCCGGGATCCTCCGGGGCGGGGTGGTCGTGTCGGTGGCCGGTGCGCTGATCATCGCCCTCAGCCCGGGCCTGCTGGTGCTCGGCCTCGGCAACGCCGTCCTGGGTCTCGGTCAGCTCCTGGTGACGGTGTCCGGGCAGGCGTTCGTGTCGATCCTGTCGCCGCCGGGCGAGCTCGATCGCGGCTTCGCGGGCATCACCCTCGGGGTGTCGGTCGGTCAGGCGATCGGGGTGCCGCTCGCCGGCGTGATCGCTGCGGCGAGCAACGGCGAGACCGTCGAGACCACGCCGGCGCTGCTCGTGATGACGGTTCTGGCCGCGATGGCCCTGCCGTTCGTCGTCGGCTTGCGCGAACCACCCGGCTCCGGACGCACCCCGGACGACGCGCCCCCGCAGTCGGTGCTGTCGATGCTGCGCACGCGCGGGATGAAGCCCGCGATGTTCTCGAGCCTCGTGGTGCTGGCGTCCGTGGACATCGTCGTCGCGTACCTGCCGCTGCTCGGTGAGGAGTTCGGATTCGGGGTGCTGCTCGTGTCGGCCCTGCTCACCGCCCGCACCGTCGCGTCGATCGTCTCGCGCGCGGTGCTGCCGTGGGCGCTGCGGAGGATCCCGCGGCGACGCCTGCTGCTGTCGGCGACGGCGTGCACTGCCCTGCCCGTCGCGGCCCTGCCGTTTCTGCCCGACCCGTGGGCGCTGGGCGCGCTCCTGGCGATCTGCGGCGCCTTCTGGGGTTTCGGGCAGCCGCTGACCATGACGTGGGTGGTCGAACTGGTGGCACCGGCGGACCGGGCGTCGGCGCTGGCGGTACGCCTCACCGGCAACCGTCTCGGCCAGGTGTCGGTACCGTTGGCAGCGGGCGCGATCGCCGGGGTCGCCGGCACCGCATCGGTGTTCCTCGTGACCGCGGGACTGCTGTCGGCTGCCGCGGTGAGCACGTGGCGGGCGCTGCGCAGGTAGACCCCGCCCGTGCGCGTTCTCGGTAGCTCCCGCTACCGGAACCGCGCACGGGCCGCGTCAGCGGCGGCGCAGCCGCACATAGTCGCCGACGACGGCGGCGCCGAGACCGTCGACGTCGGGCGCGACGACCCGCCCACCGACCCGGCGCGCCATCCGGTCGACGATCCGTGCCAGCCCCGGATCGTCGCCGAGCCGGAAGATCGTCACGTGCGCGCCGGCGCGGGCGAGATGATCGAGTTCGCGGACGGTCATCCCCAGGGTGCGGGCGCTGGGTGGATAGTCGAACGCCGCGTAGCCGTCCGCCTCGAGGTGCGCGGTGGGTTCGCCGTCGGTGACCACCAGCACCACCGGCTGGGCGTTGGAGTGCCGGCGCAGGTGCCGGCCGGCCAGCATCAGCGCATGATGCAGGTTGGTGCCCTGCTCGTAGACCCCGTCCAGCCCGGCGAGTTCGGTGGCGGTGACGACGCGAGCGTGCCGGCCGAACGCGATGAGCTGCAGTGCGTCGCCGCGGAACCGGGTCGAGACCAGATGGTTGAGAGCCAGTGCCGTGCGCTTCATCGGCACCCATCGACCGTCCATCACCATCGAGAAGGAGGTGTCCACCAACAGCGCCACCGCGGCCTGGGTGCGCTGCTCGGTCTCGACGACCTCGACGTCGGTGACGTTCATCCGCACCGGGATTCGCGCGGGGGCGCGCAGGGTGGCGTTGGTGAGGGTGCGCACGACGTCCCACGGCTCGGTGTCGCCGAACTCCCACGGGCGCGACGCCCCGGTGGGCTCGCCCGTCGCCCCCGCACGGCGGGTCTCGCGCTGCCCACCGCGGGTGGACAGCTGGTCCATGACGTCGCGCAGCGCGGTCCGGCCGAGTTCGCGCATCGCCTTGGGCGACAGGCGCCACTGCCCGTCGGCGCCGCGGTCGAAGAACCCCTGCCGCTGCAGTTCCTTCTCGAGCTGGGCGAGCATGCGCGCGTCGGCCGCGGCCTCGTCGCCGAGCTGGCGGGCCAGGGCGTCGAGGTCGATGTCGTCGAGGGAGGCCCCGGCGTACTGCTGGGAGAGCTGCTCGGCGAGCGCGTCGAGTTCGGAAACGTCCTGCAGCGCCCCGGTGGCTTCGCCGAGGCCCATGCCCCGGTCGCCGCGGAACCGCTCCGACCCGGCCCAGTCCTCCCCGGGACGGGCGGCGCGCAGGTGCGAGTCGAGGCGGTCGAGCTGCGACATCAGGCTCGGCGAACCGAACGCCTGCTGGGCGAGGGCGTCGAGTTCGTCGCGCTGTTCCTGGCTGAGCGAGTTGCGCAGTCGCTGCGCCGCCGCCGCGCGCTGGGCCAGCGAGTCGAGCAGTTCCTCCACATTGCGGGGGTTCTCCGGGAAGAAGTCGCCGTGCTCGGCCATGAACTGCTCGAAGTCCTCCTGGGTGTCCTCCCCGCGGGAATGCTTGTCCAGCAGATCATTCAGATCCTCGAGCATTCGGTTCACACGCTCGCGGTCCTCGTCGGTCGCGCCTTCGAGGGCCTGCTTCATCCCGGCGAACCGCTGGTCGAGCATCTCCCGCCCCAGCAGGTCGCGGATCTTCTCGTAGTCCTCCCGGGCTTGCGAACTGCGCCAGTCGTAGTCGGCGAGTTCCTGCACGGCCTGGGCGGCGGAGGCGGGCAGTTCCTCGATCCGCATCTCCGCGAACCGGGCGTCGTCGTCGAGAGCACGCGCGAGCGCCTTGCGTTCCTCGAGCACGGCCCGGTCGAGCAGTTCGCGCACCTCGCGCAGCGTGCCGTCGAGATTCGTGCGGTCCAGCAGGTCCCTGCGACGTCGATTCGCCTGCGCGGCAAGCCGGTCCAGGCCTCGCATGGACCCGTGCCCGCGGCGCAGCAGCTCCCGCAGCGCACGCCGCGGCGAACTACCGGACAGCACGTCCTCGCCGATGGCGGCGAGGGCCTCACGCAGATCCACCGGCGGGGCGAGCGGGTCGCCGCCGTCGTAGGGTCCGTACCGCGCGCCCCGGCTCATCAGGAGTACACCGCGGCACCGTCGTCGTCGGCGTGCTTGGCGATCCGCCGCGCCAGGTAGAGGCCCTCGAGGGCGAGTTCGACGGCGGCAGCGCGGGTTCCGATGTCGTCCGCGCCGAGCCGTTCGGCGACGATGTCCAGGACGGGCAGGTCGGGCAGCTCGTCGAGCAGCGACTTGGCGGTGATCCGGTCGCCGGTCACCACCGGCCGGCCCTGCTCGACCGCCGCGACGAGCGGACCGAGGTCCACCCCGGCCAGCCGGGTGCGGGCGGCATCCGCCGTGGCCCGCCGGAGAAGGTGGTCGAGCACCTCGAATTCCCGCCCCTCCTCGCCGGATTCGAACTCGACCTTGCCGCGCAGCACCTCCACGACGGTGCCGAGGTCGACGGGCCGTGCGACGGGGTCGGCCTCGCCGAGCACGGCCCCGCGGCGCATCGCGGCGGCCGCGACGGTCTCGGCGCCGGCGACGGCGAAGCGCGCGGACACGCCGGAACGCTGGTCCACCGACGTGGATTCGCGCAGCAGGCGGGTGAAGCGGGCCAGGATCTCGAGCAGGAAGTCCGGGACCCGCGACTGCAGCTGCGCCTCCTGCTCGATGACGGCGATCTCGTCGTCGAGCTGCGTCGGGTAGTGGGTACGGATCTCGGCGCCGAACCGGTCCTTGAGCGGGGTGATGATCCGGCCGCGGTTGGTGTAGTCCTCCGGGTTGGCGCTGGCGACGAGCAGGACGTCGAGCGGGAGCCGCAGCGTGTACCCGCGTACCTGGATGTCGCGCTCCTCCATCACGTTGAGCAGCGAGACCTGGATGCGCTCGGCGAGGTCGGGCAGCTCGTTGACGGCGACGATGCCGCGGTGGGCGCGGGGCACGAGACCGAAGTGGATGGTCTCGGGGTCGCCGAGGCTGCGGCCCTCGGCGACCTTGACGGGGTCGACGTCGCCGACCAGGTCGGCGACGGAGGTGTCGGGGGTGGCGAGCTTCTCGGCGTAGCGCTCGCTGCGGTGCCGCCAGGCGACGGGCAGGTCGTCGCCGAGCTCGGCGGCGCGGCGGATCGAGGCGGGGGTGATCGGGTCGTAGGGATGCTCCCCGAGCTCGGAGCCGGCGATCACCGGAGTCCACTCGTCGAGCAGCAGGGGCAGGGTGCGCAGCAACCGGGTCTTGCCCTGACCGCGTTCACCGAGCAGCACCACGTCGTGGCCCGCGAGGAGGGCGCGTTCGAGTTGCGGAACGACGGTGTCGTCGAATCCGACGATGCCCGGCCACGGGTCGATGCCGTCGCGCAGGGCGGCGAGCAGGTTCTGCCGGATCTCGTCCTTGACGGAGCGGTGCACGTGGCCCGAGGCGCGCAGCTCGCCGAGGGTGGACGGCCTGACTGTGGGTGACGTCACCCCTCCCAAGGTACGAGCGTTCGGTGATTTCGGCACCTGCAGCCGCGGCGCGTCGCCGCGGCGGGAACCCCGCGCGGGAGCGCCTGCCCGGCCCGGTTCGGCTCCCGGTGTCGGCAGCGATCCCTACACTCCCGCCATGGACACCTGGCTCCTCGCGGCACTGCTCGGCCTCGGGCTGGCCGCCGCCACCGGCCTGCGCACCTTTCTCCCGCTGCTGATGCTCGGCACCGCGGTGCACTTCGGCCTGTTCGGGATCGCGCTCAACGAGTCGATGCAGTGGGTGGGGTCGACGGGCGCGCTCGTCGCCCTGGCGATCGCCACCGTCGTCGAGATCGGCGCCGACCTGGTCCCCCTCGTCGACAACGTCCTCTCGGCCGTCGCGACCGTCGTGCGGCCCGTCGCCGGCGCGCTCGCCGCCTGGGCCGCGTTCGCCGATCTCGACCCGGCGATGGCGGCCCTCGCCGGCATCGTCGTGGGCGCCCCGGCCGCGATGGCGGTGAGCACGGTGCAGACCGGCACCCGCGCGGCGAGCACGGTCACGACGGCGGGACTCGGCAACCCGGCGCTGTCGCTGCTCGACGACCTGCTCTCCTTCGTCACGTCGTTGATCGCGCTCGTCGTCCCACTGCTCGTCGTGCCCCTGCTCGCCGGCTTCGCGTGGGCCGTCCACCGCGGGTACCGACGGCTGAGCCGCCTGCGGACGGGCTGACCGGTTCTGATAGACACGACGCCATGGCGGACACCGACATCTCCTTCTCCAGCGGCGACGTGACCCTGCACGGCAGCCTGCGCGTGCCCGCCGCGGGCGACGGGGACGTCCCCGCCGTGCTGCTTCTCGCCGGCAGCGGTCCCACCGACCGCAACGGCGACAGCGCGCTGCTGCCCGGCCCGATCGGCACCCTGCGTCACCTCGCCGACGTGCTCGAACGCAACGGCTTCGCCAGCCTGCGCTACGACAAGCTCGGCAGCGGCGTCACCGGCCTGGGTCCGTACGACGTATCCGACGTCGCCGACCTCGGATTCTCCACCTTCATCGACGCCGCCACCGACGGCCTGCGGTTCCTCGCCGGACAGCCGGGCGTCGACTCCGAGCGGCTCTACGTCGTCGGACACAGCGAGGGCGCGCTCATCGCCCTCTCCCTCGCTCACGCCGGCGCACCCGTCGCGGGCATCGCCCTGCTCGAGCCGCTGGCCGTACGGCTGCTGGACCTGCTCACCGCCCAGATCGACGCCCAGCTCGACGCCGTCGTCGACGCCGGTCAGCTCCCGATCCAGGTCGCCGACGAACTGCGCCTCGCTCTCGCGGACGCCGTCGAATCGCTGCGTGCCGACGGCACCCTCAGCGACACCCTGCCCGAGCCGCTCCGCAACGCCGGACTGGTGTCGGCGAACGCGAAGGCCCTCGCCGAGGAGGACGCCCTCGATCCGCGGATGCTCGCGGCCCAGCTCGACGGGGCGCTGCCGGTCCTCACCAGCGTCTCCGCGAAGGACATCCAGGTGCGGGTCGAGGACGTCGACGCCCTCGACTCGGCGCTCGTGCACACGAGCCTCACCTCGCTGCGCCTGCACCGGGCCAACCACGTGCTCAAGGACATCGGCGACCAGCAGTCCACCGGCGCCGACTACATCGCCGATCTGCCCTTCTCCGACGAGTTCACCCACGGTTTCGAGGCGTGGCTCGCCAAGCTCTGACCCCTCGCCCGAGACGGGCGGAACACAAGAGATGTCAGATTCGCTTTACTCGGGTATGGTGTCCGGTTAACCCGTAGGAACACACGAGAAAGGTACGGTCCGATGCGAAACGACAAGGTCATCGCGGCGAAGTCGATGCGCATTGCCGTACCCACCTGGTGCCGACACACCTACGCGTACTTCCACTTCGCCAAGTGGCGACCCCGGGAATGAGTCGACGACTCGAAGACTCCTTCTCGGGCACCCGGGCACATCGCCTCGGGTGCCCTTCTTTATCCCGTACCGATCTTGTCCAGTAAGAGGAGAACACGATGAAACTGCGACTCGGCGCCACCGGCGCCGTCCCCAAGGACCTGCCCGTCGATCTCACCGGTCACGCGATCACGATCGACCTGAGCCACGTCGGCACCGAACAGGCCGCGGCCGCTGCGGACCTCATCCGCGAACTGCTCGACCGCGGTGCCGCCCGACTGGTCATCTCCGACGCCCGCGACGCCGCGCCGCGGACCGTGACCCGCCCGGCGACCGGCCACCCGCACGCGGCCTGACGGCGCGGGCGGCCGGGCGGCGCTCAGTGCGCGAAGTGCCGTGCGCCGGTGAGGTACAGGGTCACGCCGGCCTCGCGAGCGGCCTCGATCACCTCGTTGTCGCGCACCGAACCACCCGGCTGCACGATGGCCTTGACGCCGGCCTCGGTGAGCACCTGCAGGCCGTCCGCGAACGGGAAGAACGCGTCCGATGCGGCGACGGATCCGGTGACACGGTCGCCGGCGCGTGAGACCGCGAGCCGGGCGGAGTCCACGCGGTTGACCTGGCCCATGCCGACGCCGACGGTGGCGCCGCCCGCGGCGAGCAGGATCGCGTTGGACTTCACGGCCCGGCAGGCGCGCCAGGCAAACTCGAGATCCGCGAGGGTCTCGGCGTCGGAGGGCTCGCCGCAGGCCAGCTCCCAGTTCCCGGCCGAATCACCCGGCGCGGTGAGGGTGTCGCGCTCCTGCAGCAGCATGCCGCCGGAGATCTGACGCAGCTCGACCTGCGCCGCCTGCGGCGAGTCGGCCCGCAGGATGCGGATGTTCTTCTTGCGGCTGAGCACCTCGACCGCGCCGGCCGCGTACGCCGGGGCAATGATCACCTCGGTGAAGATCTCGGCGACCTGCTCGGCCATCTCCACGCTCACCTCGCGGTTGACGGCGATCACGCCGCCGAACGCGCTCACCGGGTCGCACTCGTGCGCCTTACGGTGCGCCTCGGCGACGGTGTCCGCCACCGCGATGCCGCACGGGTTGGCGTGCTTGATGATCGCGACGCACGGCCGGTCGTGGTCGTGCGCGGCGCGCCAGGCCGCGTCGGCGTCCTGGTAGTTGTTGTAGGACATCTCCTTGCCGTGGAACTGCTCGGCCCGGGCCAGGCCCGGCTCGCCGGCCTCGTTCACGTACAGCGCCGCCGCCTGATGCGGGTTCTCGCCGTACCGCAGCACGGCCGCGCGCTCCCACGTCGCACCGGCCCAGGCCGGGAACTGCTCGGCGGCGTCCGCCTCCGGGACGGCATAGCCGGCGTTCATCCAGCTCGCCACCGCCACGTCGTAGGCGGCGGTGTGCTGGAATGCCTGGGCGGCAAGGGCTTTGCGCTGCGGCAGGGTGAAGCCACCCGCCTGGACGGCGGCGAGCACGTCGTCGTACCGGGCCGGATCGACGACCACGGCGACCGACGGATGGTTCTTCGCGGCGGCACGCACCATGGACGGGCCGCCGATGTCGATCTGCTCGACGCACTCGTCGGGGGTGGCCCCCGAGGCGACGGTCTGCGTGAACGGGTACAGGTTCACCACGACCAGCTCGAACGCCTCGACACCGAGCTCGGCGAGCTGGTCGAGGTGGTCCTGCTTGCGCGTGTCGGCGAGGATGCCGGCATGCACCCGCGGGTGCAGCGTCTTGACCCGGCCCTCGAGGCACTCGGGGAAGCCGGTCAGGTCCTCCACCTTGGTGACGGGGATGCCGGCGCCGGCGATGGTCGCGGCCGTGGAACCGGTCGAGACCAGCGCGACACCCGCCTCGTGCAGCCCCGTCGCCAGTTCGACCAAACCGGTCTTGTCGTAGACGCTGACGAGTGCACGTCGCACAGCCTTACGTTCGGTCACTGGGGATCACGGCCTTTCGTCCATCGGATACAACTCCACGGGTGGCGACGGCGGCGACCACATCGGCCAGCAACCGTCGCTCCACAACCTTGATGCGTTCGTGCAGGGTGGCCTCGTCGTCGTCGTCGAGGACCGGCACGGGTTCCTGCGCCAGGATGGGGCCGGTGTCGACACCGGCATCGACCAGGTGCACGGTCGACCCGGTGACCTTCACCCCGTAGGCGAGGGCGTCGGGGACGGCGTGTGCGCCGGGGAACGCCGGCAGCAGCGCGGGGTGGGTGTTGACGATGCGGCCGCCGAACCGGTGCAGGAAGGTCGGCCCCAGGATCTTCATGAAACCGGCCGAGACCACCAGGTCCGGCTCGTGCGCGGCGACGGCGTCGGTGAGGGCGCGGTCCCACGCGGCGCGGTCCGGGTGCTCGCGCAGCACGACGCGGACATACGGGATGCCGGCGGCCTCCGCGTGACCCTCGGCGGCGCACTCGCGGTCCACTCCGACGGCGACGATCCGAGCGGGATACCCGTCCGTGCGCGTCGCGTCGATCAGCGACCGCAGCAGGCTTCCGGTGCCCGAGGCGAGGACGACGACCCGTGCCGGCGCAGTCGGCGGCAGCTGGTCACGCGAGGCAGTCAGCGCTCTACTCCTGGAACTCGAGAGGGTCGGCCGGATGCTCGGCCGGGTAGAGCCTAGCCCTTGGGGGGTGCGGCCCCGTCCGGCAGGTCGCGGTTGCGCGCCGGCGGCGCGCCGGCATCCTGCTCGGCCTCGCCCGGCTCGCCGGCGGCGTCCTCGACCTCGGTGTCGGCGACGGCGGGAGCCCCGGCGTCGTCTGCGTCTGCGTCGTCGGCGACATCCGCGTCGCCTGCGGCGTCCTGCCCGCCCTCGCGGCCGTCCTCGACGATCTCGGCGTCGAGCACGTCGGCGGCCGGCGTCGCCGGGCCCGCCTCGAGCACCTTCACCTCGCCGAGCGGGGCGGCGTCGGCCTCCTCGACCGGCTCGCCGTCGTCGGGATTCTCGGCGGCGGCGTTCTCGGCGGCGGCGTTCTCGGCGGCGGCGTTCTCCGCGGCGGCGTTCTCCGCGGCGGCGTTCTCCGCGGCGGCGTTCTCCGCGGCGGCGTTCTCTTCGGCGGCCGACGCACGGGCGGCGTCCGCCGCGGCCAGGCGGTGCTCGCGCCACAGCAGCAGCTGCGAGGTGACGAGGCCCAGCAGTCCCGTCCACGCGAACACCAGCACCCCGGCGAGCCACCAGTTTCCGCCGACCACACCGAAGACCCCCAGGGGGCCACCGGCGACCCACGTGGCCAGCGCGGTCGTCGCGCCCGCGAGCGCCGCCGCGGCGACCACCGTGAGCGCGGCGTCGGTGGAGGACGCGTACTCCCCCCGGGCCCGCGCCTCGAGGTGGCGCTGGGCGACGTACCGTCCGAGCAGCGCACCCACCGTCGCGGGAACGGCCAGCAGCACCGGCCAGAACGGCGCGGCCGGTCCCGGTGGAATCACGGCGAGCACCGGCAGCGCGGGCAGGTCACCGCCGGTCGCCTCGAACAGGCTCAGGGTCACGTCGCCGAACTGCACCGTGCTGCCGGCCACCACGGCGGCGGCACCGATCAGCACATTGGGCAGGTACAGCACCGACAGCACCGTCAACCCGAGCGCCCCGGTCACTCCCCCGCCGCGACCGATCAGGTCACCGACCACGGTCCACGACCACAACAGCCCGAGTACGGTCACCACCCCGGCCGAGGCGAACATCCCCAGCACCGTGCGGGCCGCGGGACACACGGCGGCGACCAGCCAGTTCGGCACGCCGTAGCGGACGGACAGCGGCCGCCACGTCCGGGCACCGATGCCGAGCCCGGCCCCGAGCAGGTAGAGCGCGGTCACCCAGGCCAGCGCGGCCGCCGGATTGGGGGTGACGACGGGCAGGACGCTCGCCGCATCCTGGATCACGATCAGTGCCACGACCGTGATCACCGTCGGACCCGCGAGGGTGGCCACGGCGATGCGTGAGGCGTTCCGACGATCGAGCGGACGGCCGCCGAGCGCGACGAAGCCCTCGGTGGCCGAGCCCGCGGCCCTGGCGGTCAGCCATACCAGCACCGCCGTCGGCAGCAACGGCAGCACGCCGAGCGATACCCCGTCGATCGTCAGCGTCACCTGGTGCAGGGCCAGCCAGCTTCCCGCGATCGCCGCGTAGATGCCGGTCAGATCGCTGCTCGCGGCCACCATTGTGGTCACCACCAGCGTGGCGATCAGCGCGAGGGTCACTACCGGCACCTTGGCCGCCGTGCCGAGCAGGATCCGCAGTTGCTCCGGTTCGACCGGGTTGCCTTCCGGGGTGGTGTGCCGGTCGGACCGGCCTAGCGTCGAGGTCATCGTGTCGAGAGTGTCACCCGGCGACGATCGTGACGGTCAGGCGCGCCGCAGCACGTGCGGAGCCGTCACCGCGGCTCGTCACCGGGGCGGAACGCCTGCGTCGGCGCCGGGTCCGTCGTCCGCTCGGTGTCGCCCTCCGACGGGCGCCCCGCGACATCTTGGTCGGAATCGGCGGCCCGGGGGGCGAGCACGGTCGGCTCGTCCGCGCCGCCACCGGCGGGCTCTCCCGGCCGGCCCGAAGGACCGGGCGACCCGGCGCCGTACGGGGCCTGGGCTCCCGTCGGGGTGTAGGCCTGCTGGCCGGGGTGCTGCCCCTCGGATTGCGACCGGTCGACGCGCAGCGGCTGGCTCAGGTGCTCGGTCTGGGCGCCGTAGTCCGGGCTGGGGTAGTGCTCGCGCGGCTGCGCGCCCGAGTACTGGGTGCCCGGGTACTGCCCCGATGGGTACTGCCCCGATGGGTACTGCCCCGACGGGTACTGCCCCGACGGGTACTGCCCGGTGGAGTACTGCGGCTGCTGGTAGCCGGGGTACTGCGCCGAGGACCCCGAGGGATAGGCCGAGGACCCCGAGGGGTAGCCGGAGCCCGGCGTTCCGTATCCGCTCGACGCCGCGCCGGGAGCGTAGCCCGGACCGGACGGATAGCCCTGCCCCGCGCCGGTACCCTGCGCTCCGTAGCCCTGGCCGCCGTAGCCCTGGCCGCCGTACCCCTGACCGCTGTACCCCTGACCCAAGCCCTGCCCGCCGCCTTCCTGGCCACCGAACGACTGCGCGGGCGCGCGGCGCTGACCGGGCACCAGAATGCCGATCCCGAAGAGCAGCGCCATCAGCGCGAGCGCGGTCTGCAGGAAGCCGAGGACGAGGATCGACACCCCACCCCACGAGATGCCGGTGTCGTCGGGCAGGTGGAAGAGCTGGAACAGCGACACCACGAAGCCGACCGCGGAGGCCGCCACCGCGACGGAGCGCAGGTCCTGACCCGGTAGCAGCGACAGCGCCGCGGCCGCGCCGCCGAAGAGCAGGAAGGCCAGCGGCACGACCGCGAACCCGAAGTCGAACGACGACAGCGCAACCTGGGTGCCGAAGGAGATCCGCACGTACGGGGCCAGGCCGAGCAGGAAGTTCAGCACCGCCAGCACCGCGACGGCGATCGGCAGGAGCAGCGGCACCACTTTGTCGGAGACGCCTCGGGAGGCGAGGCCGGATCCTCCCCCGGTCGACGACCCCGTGGGACCTGACGGGGTGTCGGACCGGCCCGTTCCCGAGCCTGCTGGGTAGGTCATCGCTCCTCCTGATGTCGTCGGCTGCTCTGCGACCAGCCTAGGCACGATCACCGTGGGCGGCAGGAGTCCCGCGAATCCGGCGAATCCCCACCGGCGAGAATGTGCGCATGCCCAGCACCCTCGAGCCCGGAGCGGACGTCGTCGCCGAGACGGAGATCAAGCATTCCCGCTTTCGCGCCGTGCTGCGTCGCGTCGACTCGGATACCGCCGCACTCGCCTTCGTCGAGGAACAGCGGAGGCTGTATCCCGATGCGCGGCATCATTGCTGGGCCTTCGTGGTGGGCGACGAACCGGCGCACCGGGCGGAGCGGTCGAGCGACGACGGGGAACCGGGTGGCACGGCCGGGGTGCCGATGCTGCAGGTGCTGCACCATCGCGATCTGGTGAACGTCGCGGTGGTGGTCACCCGCTGGTTCGGCGGCATCAAGCTCGGCGCTGGGGGGCTGGTCCGGGCGTACTCGGGTGCGGTGGCCGTTGCGGTCGACGCGGCGACGCTGGTGCGGCGGGAGCGACGGGAGGTGTTCACCCTGGCGGTGGGGCACGGCGACGCCGGCCGGGTGGAGTCGGAACTACGGGGCCGCGGGGTGAGCGTGCTCGACGTGTCGTACACGGAGCGTGTCCTCTTCACGGTCGCGGCCCGGGATGCGGCCGGGTTGCGGAGCGTGGTGGCGTCGGCGACGGCCGGTGCCGGCGAACTCGAGCCCGTCGGCACCGAATGGGTGGACGGGTAGGCAGCGGAGCTGCCGGTGCGTCCTTTGGGAGGTCAGGACCGCCCAAAGGACGCACCGGCGGCGAAGCCGCCTACAGGGACTGCAGAAGCTCGCGCGCGAGAGCGGCGGTCTCGGACGGCGTCTTGCCGACCTTCACGCCGGCCGCCTCGAGGGCGTCCTTCTTGGCCTGCGCGGTGCCCGAGGAGCCGGAGACGATGGCGCCGGCGTGGCCCATGGTCTTGCCCTCCGGAGCGGTGAACCCGGCGACGTAGCCGACGACCGGCTTGGTCACGTTGGCCTTGATGTAGTCGGCCGCGCGCTCCTCGGCGTCGCCGCCGATCTCGCCGATCATGACGATGAGCTTGGTCTCGGGATCCTTCTCGAACGCCTCGATGGCGTCGATGTGGGTGGTACCGATGACCGGGTCGCCGCCGATGCCGATGGCGGTCGAGAAGCCGAAGTCACGCAGCTCGAACATCATCTGGTAGGTCAGGGTGCCGGACTTGGACACGAGGCCGACCGGGCCCTTGCCGGAGATGTTGGCCGGGGTGATGCCGACCAGCGACTCGCCCGGGGTGATGATGCCGGGGCAGTTGGGGCCGATGATCCGGGTCTTGTTGCCCTTTTCGAGGTTGTAGGCCCACGCGTACGCGGTGTCCTGCACCGGGATGCCCTCGGTGATGACCACGAGCAGCGGGATCTCCGCGTCGATGGCCTCGATGATGGCGTCCTTGGCGAACTTCGGGGGGACGAACGCGATCGAGACGTCCGCGCCGGTCTCCTTCATCGCCTCGGCGACGGTACCGAAGACGGGCAGCTCGACGGCAGAGCCGTCGGCGGCGGTGTGGGACACCGTGGTGCCGGCCTTGCGGGCGTTGACGCCGCCGACGACCTGGGTACCGGCCTTGAGCATCAGGGCGGTGTGCTTGGTGCCCTCGCCGCCGGTGATGCCCTGGACGATGACCTTCGAGTCCTTGTTGAGGAAGATAGACATGTTCTCCGTGTGTCCTTACTTCGCGGCGTGCGCCAGCTCGGCGGCCTTGTCAGCGGCCTCGTCCATGGTTCCGACCAGCGTGACCAGCGGGTGGTTGGCGTCGGCCAGGATCTTGCGGCCCGCCTCGACGTTGTTGCCGTCCAGGCGGACGACCAGCGGCTTGTTGGCCTCGTCGCCGAGCATCTCCAGCGCCTTGACGATGCCGTTGGCGACCGCGTCGCACGCGGTGATGCCACCGAAGACGTTGACGAACACGCTCTCGACCTGGGCGTCGTTCAGGATGACGTCCAGGCCGGCGGCCATGACCTCGGCGGACGCGCCGCCACCGATGTCGAGGAAGTTGGCGGGCTTGACGCCGCCGTGCTTCTCACCGGCGTACGCGACGACGTCGAGGGTCGACATGACCAGTCCCGCGCCGTTGCCGATGATGCCGACCTGGCCGTCGAGCTTGACGTAGTTCAGGTCGTGCTCCTTGGCCTTGGCCTCGAGCGGGTCGGTGGAGTCCTTGTCCTCGAGCTCGGCGTGCTCGGGCTGGCGGAAGCCCGCGTTCTCGTCGATGGTGACCTTGCCGTCGAGGGCGAGGATCTGATCGTCGGGGGTGCGCACGAGCGGGTTGACCTCGACCAGGGTGGCGTCCTCGGCGACGAAGACCTCCCACAGCTTCTGGATGGTCACGGCCGCGGCGTCGAGCACCTCGGCGGGCAGGTGGCCCTGCTCGGCGATGCTGCGCGCGAACGCGAGGTCGACGCCCTTGACGGCGTCCACGGGAACCTTGGCGAGTCGCTCGGGCTTGGTGGCCGCGACCTCCTCGATCTCCATGCCGCCCTCGACCGAGCACATGGCCAGGTAGGTGCGGTTGGCCCGGTCGAGCAGGAAGGAGATGTAGTACTCCTCGGCGATGTCGCTGGCCTCGGCGACCAGCAGCTTCTTGACGATGTGACCCTTGATGTCGAGGCCGAGGATGTTCTCGGCGTGGGTCTTCGCATCCTCGGGGGTGGCGGCGTACTTCACGCCACCGGCCTTGCCACGACCACCGGTCTTGACCTGGGCCTTGACCATCACAGGCTTACCGATTTCCTCGGCGATCGCCTTGGCATCGTCGGCCGTGTCGGTCACACGACCCAGCGACGTCGGCACACCATGCTTGGCGAAGAGTTCCTTCGCCTGGTATTCGAAGAGATCCATCTGCTCACCGTCTCGTCTGCGTTGACGCCCGCTCGAGGGGTATGAGCGGGTCCGTTCGGACTGTAACTAGTCGGAAGTCCCACCAAACGCCCGCACTCCTGGTATGTGTCGCATGTCACCGGAGCGAGGGGCCCGAGGGGTACCTCACGGATTTTCCTCCCGGATTGTGAGCCACGCCGCAGCCAGGAGGAACACCACCCCAAGGATGGCAGGCAGTGTGAGGACGACATTCACCGGCTCCTGCTCCGGGGTCCGCACGAGCAACCACGACGCCACATACAGGGCCACCGACGCCGCCGCGCCGAGCAGCAACACTGCGCCCCGGGCCGGCCGCGCCCGCACTGCGACCAGCACCGCTGCGACCACCGCGACGGCGAGCAGCACCCGCCCCCACACGTCGTAACCCCACGGATAGCTCAGGACCGAACCGGCCCCGGGCTGCACCGGCAGCAGCACACCGGCACCGGCGACGAGAGCCGCAGCCGCGCCCACCGCGCGCACGACCGGCCCGGCGATCCGTTCGACGGAGGTGTCGATGCCGTCGCGTTCCGCGCCCCCGGCCAGGACGACGAGCACCCCCGTCACCGCCGCCCCCAGGATCGCGGCGCCGGCCAGCCACGCGCCCGGCCCGGCACCGACGCCGGGCAGCTCCGCGGCGAGCACCCAGGACTGCAGCACCGCCCCGGCGGCGGTGCCCACCGCGACGAGCGGCACCGCGACGACGGGCCGCAGCGGGGCGGCGAATTCGGAGAGCAGCAGCCACACACTCAGCGCCGACACGAGCAGGCCCGTGGCGAGCAGCAGGTGAGTGGCCGGCAGGTCGGGCGCCGGCACCTCGGCCGGGACCGACAATGTGGGCAGCAGCGAACCGACCGTCGCGACGACGCCGGTGGCGATCCCCGCGACGCCCGCGGTGACGTGCCGGCGCAGCATCGCCGGGCCGGACGCGACCGCCCTGGGTGCCGGCCCCGCGGTGCCGGCGGACCGGGCGACGAGCCGGGGCAGTGCGACCGCGGCCGCGACGAGGACGGCGGCGGCGACCACACCGACGGCGGCACCGGGCGACGGCTCGAGCCGCTCACCGGTGAGGCCCGCCGCCAGGCGCGGGCCCAGGATGCCGAGCGCACCGAGCCCCGCCCCCGCCACCAGGCCCGTCGCCGCGGCCGGCGAACCGGTCACCAGCGCCCACGTCGCCGCCAGCACCACCGCGACCGCGGCGGCCAGGGAACCGATCGCGGTGGCCGCGGTGGCGTCGAGGACGCCGGGGCCCAGCAGCACCGGGTCGTCCGAGACGAAGGGCGGAGCGAGGAGCGCGCCGGCCGCGACCAGGGCCGCCACCGCCACGACGGTCGCCGCCGCAGCCCCGGCCCGCACACCCACCGGGCCGTCCTCGCCGGGGACGTGTGCGGGGTCGGCCCCGAGCCGCCGGACCGCGACGGCCCCGAGGACTCCGGCGACGACCGCGGCGAGATGGCCGGTGAGGACGACACCGGCGCCCGGGCCCGCCGTGAGGCCGGCGGCAGTGAGGGGCCGGAACAGCTCGAGCCGGTCGGCGTCGAGGGCGTCGGTGAACAGCGCGACGTCGAGCAGGGCCGCGCCGAGTGCGACGAACCCGGCCCCCGCCAGCAGCGCGCCGGCCCGGATTCCGGCGAGGGGACCGGGCCGACGGGCGAGACTCACCGCGCCGACGGGAACCGCGAGCGCGGCGGCGACGGCGGCAAGCATCGCGGCGACGAGTGCGGCGCCGACGGGCCCGGCGTCGGCGCGGACCACCGGCAGGAACGGCGCGGCCGCCACGGCGATGGCGCCGAGCACGGACAGGACGAACGCGGCGACGAGGACGGGCGGGCGGCTCGGCACGCCCCGACGCTACGGCGACGTTCCGATTCATCGCGGCGTGACACACCGTGAATATTCGGTATCGCGCCGTAACCGAAGGAACGTTTCCATATATGCCCAGCTCAAACTGTGATGCCGGTCACAAGGCCCGATTTTCAGCCCGTTTGGGTTGCCACGCTTGCGATCGTTTCGTTACCGTCGCTTCGGTCCGAATAACGGTCAGGTCACGAACGGAGGACGGCAGTCGATGCACACTTGCACTTCACGCGCCGACAGCCGTCCCGGCAGCGGGTTCGGTGACTTCGAGTCCACGGAGGCCACCGACCACCTCTATCCGGGCCACTGGCAGCCGCACGAGCGCAACCTCGACGAGGGCCCGGCGGACGATCTAGACGTCTCGAGCATTGTGAACTTCCGCAACACCAGCACCACCGAGCAGTACGAATTCTATGGCACCGAGCCGGCCGAGCCGCTCACCGCCCCCGGATCACCCGACGGCGATCTGGCCGCCCCCACTCGTCGCGGCGGCGCCCACCGGGTTCCCACTCCCCCGGCCGCCCTCAAGGGCCGCGCCGCGGTTCTCGCGGTCGCCGCCGGCGCCGTCGTCGCCGCGGGCCAGGCCGCCGCCGCCAGCGGCCCCGCCCAGGAGTCCGAGCATTCCGAGGTCGCCCTCGCCGCGGACACCGCCGACTCGCACGTCATCACCGCCACCGCGGTGCCGCAGGCCGCGCAGTTCGCCCCGGAGACCGAGTCCGAGGGCGCCGCCCCGTCCCAGGCCCCGCAGGTCCTCAACATCGCGGACCCGAACGACCTGTCCCAGTTCTCGAACCTGCTCGCCAAGGGCCAGCGGTTCAGCGAGGAGCGCGCCGCCCGCGAGGCCGCCGCCCGCCGCCCGCTGTTCGTCCTTCCGGCCGCCGGCGTCTTCACCTCCAGCTACGGTGCCCGCTGGGGCACCCTCCACGCCGGGGTGGACATCGCCGGTCCCATCGGGACCCCGATCCTCGCGGTCGCCGACGGCACCGTCATCGACTCCGGTCCGGCATCCGGCTTCGGCATGTGGGTGCGCCTGCGCCACGCCGACGGCACCGTCACCGTCTACGGCCACATCGACCAGTCCATGGTGACGGTCGGTCAGCAGGTCATGGCCGGCGACCAGATCGCCACCATGGGCAACCGCGGCCAGTCCACCGGCCCGCACCTGCACTTCGAGGTACACCTCAACGGCATCGACAAGATCGACCCCCTGCCCTGGCTCGCGACCCGCGGCATCTCCCTCGGCATCCGGAACGACTGACCTCCGGCGCTTCTCACGAAACGGGCCCCGCACCGGCTGGTGCGGGGCCGTTTCGCGTCCGGCCGGGGAACCCCGGGTCAGAGCTTGACCATCGGCACACCGCCGACGAGCATCAACCGCACCTTCCCGGCGCTGCCGAAGTCGATGACCACCGTCGCGGTCGGTCCGGAGCCGCGGGTCTCGAGGACCGTGCCGAGGCCGTACTTGTCGTGGCTGACCCGGTCGCCGACGGCGAGCACGAGATGGTTGTTGCGCGAGCGAGCGGGCCCGAAACTCGGCGTCGACTGCCGGTCGTCGCCGAACCGGGAGGCGCCGCCCCCGAAGCCGGAGCCGATTCCGCCGTAGCCGCCCCGGCCCCGGCCGGATCCGATGGCGTGACCACCGGACACCCCCGGATCCTCCCGGCGCCACTCCACGAGTTCCTGCGGAATCTCTTGCAGGAAACGCGATTCCGGATTGGTCACCGGCTGCCCCCAGGCCGAGCGCAGCACCGCCCGGCTCAGGTAGAGGCGCTGCCGCGCGCGGGTGAGCCCGACGTAGGCCAGGCGCCGCTCCTCCGACAGCTCGGCCGGGTCGCCGAGCGCTCGCATGTGCGGGAACTGCCCGTCCTCCCACCCGGTCACGAACACCACCGGGAACTCGAGACCCTTGGCGGTATGCAGCGTCATCAAGGTGACGACCCCGTCGCCCTCCTCGGGGATCTGGTCGGCATCGGCCACCAGCGACACCCGTTCGAGGAACGCGGCGAGCGAACCGGGCTCGGGCTCCCCCTCCGCACCCTCCCGTTCCTCCTCGAGACCCGCGGCATTACGGGCATCCGAACTGAATTCCCTTGCCACGCTCACCAATTCGTTGAGATTGTCGAGCCGCGTGCCGTCCTGCGGGTCGTCGCTGGCCTCGAGTTCGGCACGGTAGCCGGTGCGGTCGAGAACCGCCTCGACGACGTCGCCGATGTCGACGAGGTCGTTGCCGTCGGCGTCGGTCTCGGTGAGCATCCCCCGCAGCTCGTCCATGAGGTCGACGAACGCGGCGATGGCCTTCTGCGAGCGGGTGTTCAGCAGGGGCACGGTGCCCTCGGCGGCGTCGCGCAGGGCCCGGCCGAACCCGACCGCCGTGCGTTCGGCGTGCACCGCCACGCAGGCCTCCGCGCGGTCGCCGATGCCGCGCCGGGGGGTGTTGAGGATGCGGCGCAGGCTGACCGTGTCGTCCGGGTTGGCGAGCACCCGTAGGTACGCGACGAGGTCCCGAACCTCCTTGCGCTCGTAGAAGCGCACGCCGCCGACCACCCGGTAGGGCACGCCGTGCCGGATGAACACGTCCTCGAGGGCGCGGGAGGAGTTGTTGGTGCGGTAGAACACCGCGACGTCGGCGAACCTCGCCTCACGGGCGTCGACGAGCCGGTCGATCTCCGCGGCCACGAACTGCGCCTCGTCGTGCTCGTTGTCGGCGACATACCCGGTGATCGGTTCCCCCGCGCCGGAGTCCGTCCACAACCGCTTCTCCCGGCGTCCGGTGTTGCGGGCGATCACCGCGTTGGCCGCCGAGAGGATGTTCTGGGTGGAACGGTAGTTCTGCTCGAGCAGTATCGTGCGAGCGTCGGGATAGTCGCGTTCGAACTCCTCGATGTTGCGGATCGTCGCGCCGCGGAACGCGTAGATGGACTGGTCGGCATCGCCGACGACACACAGCTCCCCCGGCGCGACCGTGGCGTCCGTCACCGCGTCGTCCGCACCGCCCACGAGCGTGCGCACGAGCACGTACTGCGCGTGGTTGGTGTCCTGGTACTCGTCGACGAGAACGTGCCGGAACCGTCGGCGGTAGTACTCCGCCACCTGCGGATGCGCCTGCAACAGTGCCACCGTCTCGCCGATCAGGTCGTCGAAGTCGAAGGCGTTGGCCGCGCGCAGCCGCTGCTGGTAGTGCGCGTAGACCCGCGCGACGATCCGCGGCAGTTCCGCCGGCTCGCGGTCCGCGTCGGCCGCGGCCTCCTCGGGGCCGATCAGCTCGTTCTTGAGATTGGAGATGTGCGTCGCCAGCAGCCGCGCGGAATACCGTTTGACGTCGAGGTCGAGATCCTTGGCGATCATGGTGAGCAGCCGCCGGGAGTCGTCCGCGTCGTAGATGGTGAAGTTCGAGTTCATCCCCGACAGCAGCGCCGACTGCGCACGCAGGATCCGCACGCAACTCGAATGGAACGTCGACACCCACATGTTGTTCGCGCGCGGACCGACGAGGTGGGCGACGCGCTCGCGCATCTCGGCGGCCGCCTTGTTGGTGAACGTGATCGCCAGGATCTGTCCCGGCGCCACCCCACGCTCACCCAGCAGGTACGCGATGCGCCGGGTCAGCACCGCCGTCTTGCCGGAGCCGGCACCCGCGACGATGAGCAGCGGCGACCCCGTGTGGGTCACGGCCTCCCGTTGCTGGGGATTGAGTCCCTCGAGCAGTGCGTCGGTAGTCATCGCCCGCACCCCCGAGTTCGACGCGGGGACGGGGCGGCCGGAGGCAACGGGTGTGTTCATCGTGGTACCAAACTACCGGCGATCGCCGACAGCCGTGCCGGCCGGGCCGGGTCGATTCGGCAGGTATGCCTTACTTGGCCGGTTCGGAGGCGGGTGGCAAACTGAACGTCATGTCATGTGCTCCACGTCGCCGCTACCGGCGACACTTCCATCGGTGCGAGAGCCGATGACCGAGGCCTGACCACACCCCGAGGCTTCGGCTGCTGCACCACCGAAGTCCCGAGCCGACGGCAGGACCGGTAACGCCCGCAGTATCCGAAGCGATCCCAGAGCTGACGCGAGGAGACGACATGAGCACCAACACCGAGGCCGCCGGTTCCGGAGCCAGCGCATCCGACGCTGCCCTGCCCACCACGGAGGCGGAGATCGACGAGCTCCGCAAAGAGATCGACCGGCTCGACACCGAGATCCTGGCGGCGGTCAAACGCCGCACCGAGGTCTCGCGCATCATCGGCCAGACCCGCATGGCCTCCGGCGGTACCCGCCTGGTGCACAGCCGCGAGATGAAGGTTCTCGAGCGCTTCAGCGAGCTGGGCCAGGAGGGTCACACCCTGGCCATGCTGCTGCTGCGGCTCGGCCGCGGCCGTCTCGGTCACTGAGGCCGCGGCCGTCTCGGTCACTGAGGCCGCGGCCGTCTCGGTCACTGAGGCCCTCGGTTACGCCCCCGGGCCCGTCGGCGACGACGCTCGGGGGCGTAACCGTCGCGCAGGTCACTGCAGCGCGATGTACTTCGTCTCGAGGTACTCCTCGATGCCTTCACTGCCGCCCTCGCGGCCCAGCCCGGAGGCCTTGACGCCGCCGAACGGCGCCGCCACGTCGGAGATCACGCCCCGGTTGACGCCCACCATGCCGGACTCGACGGCCTCGGACACCCGCAGGGCCCGGTCCAGGCTCTGCGTGTAGATGTACGCGGCCAGTCCGTATTCGGTGGCGTTGGCCGCATCGATCGCCTCCTGCTCGGTGTCGAATCCGGCCACGGCGGCGACGGGACCGAACACCTCCTCCCGCAGGATCCGGGCCTCGGACGTCACCCCGTCGAGCACGGTCGCCGGGTAGTACCACCCCGGGCCGTCGGGGACGGACCCGCCGAGCCGGAGGCTCGCCCCGGCCCCCACCGCGTCCTGCACCAGGGCGCCGACGGTCTCCCGCTGGCCGGCGTTGATCAGCGGCCCGAGTGTGGTGCCGGGATCGGTGCCCCGCCCGAGCCGGTACTGCGCCATCCGCTCGGTCAGTTTCTTCACGAACTCCTCGCGCACCGAGTTGGCGACGTGGAAGCGGTTCGCGGCCGTGCACGCCTCGCCGCCGTTGCGCAGCTTCGCGGCCAGCGCTCCCTCGACCGCGGCATCGAGGTCGGCGTCGTCGAACACCAGGAACGGCGCGTTGCCGCCCAGCTCCATCGACGTGCGCAGCATCGCCTTCCCGGCCCGCTCGGACAGGGCCCGGCCGACGGCGGTGGAACCGGTGAAGGTCAGCTTGCGTAGGCGGGGATCGTCGATCAGCGGACCGGTGACCGCCCCGGCGCGCGACGTCGGCAGCACGGACAGCACCCCCTTCGGCAGGCCGGCCTCGGCGAACAGCTGGGCGAGCAGCAGCATCGTCAGCGGGGTCTCCGACGCGGGCTTCATCAGGATCGTGCACCCCGCAGCGAGGGCGGGCCCGATCTTCCGGGTGCCCATCGCGAGCGGGAAGTTCCACGGCGTGATCGCCAGGCAGGGTCCCACCGGCTGCTTCGTCACCAGGATCCGTCCGTTGCCCGCGGGCGCGTGGGTGTAGCGGCCCGCGATACGCACCGCCTCCTCGGCGAACCAGCGGAAGAACTCGGCACCGTACTTGGCCTCGGCCCGGCTCTCCGGCAGGGCCTTGCCCATCTCCAGGGTCATCAGGAGCGCGAAATCCTCGGCACGTTCGGTGATCCTCGCGAACACCGAACGCAGCAGTTCGCCACGTTCGCGCGGCGGGGTCGCGGCCCACTCGTGCTGGACGGCCACCGCGGCGTCGAGGGCGCGGACGGCGTCGGCCGGACTCGCGTCGGCGACCTCGGTGAGCGTGTCGCCGGTGGCGGGATCGTGGACGGGGAAGGTGGCGCCGTTCTCTGCGGCCACCCACTCCCCGCCGAGGAACAGTTCTGTCGGTACGGTCCGGATCAGTTCTTCGGTGTCCATGTCCCACATCATGCGCTCCACGACCCGAGCGGATTCCGAACCCGCCGGTAACTACGGCCCCGCACTAGGCTCTGAATTCATGAGCGACGTGACTCGAACCGCACCGTGGCAGCAGCTGTCCCAGCACCGTTCGGAGCTCGAGGCGGTGGATCTGCGGGGGTTGTTCGCGGCGGATCCGGGGCGGGCGCAGCGGTTGTCGGTGACCGCCGGCGAGTGGTACATCGATTTCAGCAAGCATCGGATCACCGACACCACGGTCGGGTTGCTGCTGGAGCTGGCCCGGGCGTGTGAGCTCGAATCCCGCCGCGATGCGATGCTCGCCGGGGAGCGCATCAACAGCACCGAGGACCGGGCGGTGCTGCACACCGCGCTGCGGCTGCCACGGTCGGCGACGCTGACCGTGGACGGCACCGACGTGGTCGCCGACGTGCACGCCGTGCTCGACGCGATGGCCGGCTTCGCCGAGCAGGTCCGCTGCGGCACCTGGCGCGGCGCCACCGGGGAAACGATCACCACGGTGATCAACATCGGGATCGGCGGCTCGGATCTGGGCCCGGCGATGGTGGCGCGGGCGTTGCGGCACTACGCCGACGGCCCGGACGCCCGGTTCGTCGCCAACATCGATCCGGCGGATCTGACCGCGCAGCTGTCCGGCCTGGATCCGGCCCGGACGCTGTTCGTGGTGGCCTCGAAGACGTTCACCACCATCGAAACCCTCACCAACGCCACCGCCGCGCGGCGTTGGCTGGTCGCCGCGCTCGGCGAGGACGCCGTCGCGGCGCACTTCGTGGCGGTGTCGACCAACGCGACCAAGGTCGCCGAGTTCGGTATCGACCCGGCGAACATGTTCGGGTTCTGGGACTGGGTGGGCGGGCGGTACTCGGTGGGTTCGGCGATCGGCCTGTCGGTGATGTGCGCGATCGGCCCGGTGCGGTTCGCCGAGTTTCTCGCCGGGATGCACACCGTCGACGAGCACTTCCGCACCGCGCCGCTCGAGGCGAACGCGCCGGTGCTGCTGGGGCTGCTGGGGGTGTGGTACGCGTCGGTGCTGGGGGCGCAGACGCGGGCGGTGCTGCCCTACAGTCAGGACCTGGCCCGGCTGCCGGCGTATCTGCAGCAGCTGACCATGGAGTCGAACGGCAAGTCGGTGCGGCGCGACGGCAGTCCCGTCGACCACGACACCGGGGAGATCTTCTGGGGCGAGCCGGGCACGAACGGTCAGCACGCGTTCTTCCAGTTGCTGCACCAGGGCACCCGGCTGATCCCGGCCGATTTCGTCGGGTTCGCCACCGCGCTCGAGGATCTGCCCACCCGGGACGGGACCGGCAGCATGCAGCAGGTGCTGCTGGCGAACATGCTCGCCCAGGCGAAGGTGCTCGCGTTCGGCAAGACCGCGGCCGAGGTCGCCGCCGACGGCACCGACCCGGGGTTGGTGGCGCACAAGGTGATGCCCGGCAACCGGCCCTCGACCACCCTGCTCGCCCCGGCGCTGACGCCGGCGACGCTGGGCCAGTTGATCGCCCTGTACGAGCATCAGGTGTTCGTCCAGGGGGTGATCTGGGGTATCGACTCGTTCGACCAGTGGGGCGTCGAACTCGGCAAGACCCAGGCCCTGCAACTGGCCCCCGCCCTGACCGGTGCGGCGGACCCCGACACCGGCGACACCTCCACCGGCGACACCTCCACCGACACCCTCGTCCGCACCATCGCGGACCTGGCGAAGGGACATCGACGGTGCCCGCGCTGAAACTGCTCACCCTGCCTCCGGCGGTGGCCGAGTCGTGGGACTGGCAGCTCGAGGCTGCATGCCGGGACCGCGATGCCGCCCTGTTCTTCCACCCCGACAACGAACGCGGCGACGCCCGCGACGACCGGATCGCCGCCGCGAAGGAAGTCTGCCGCACCTGCCCCGTGCAGGCGCAGTGCCTGCGCCATGCACTGCGAACCCGTGAGCCGTACGGGATCTGGGGGGGAACAACCGAGGACGAACGCCGCGCTGCCCGGTCACGAGGGAGGGCAGGATCGCTCTCCTTGTGAGGCCCGACGGTCAGTGCCAACCACAGACCCCTGGAAGAGGCCGATGCTCGGGAGCCTCGCCGTGGTTCCCACGTTCACTGCGAACCGCTCGAGGAGTGAGGTGCCCAGCTATGCCCCTGCGATATCGCCACGGCTACGCCGCAGGCATTCACCGTGGCCTCCGGAGCCGACGACCTAAACCGACCCCGGAGTTCCCAACACCAAAATGAGGGTGTTGGTGCGCATCGCAGACCAGCCCGAATTCACCGGGTTAGAGCTGGCGGGAGACTTGAGAGGCGTTAGAACACTGGTTCTTCGCGTACACCTTCTCCTCATGCTTGCCGGACCCAGACCATCCGGTAGTACTGGCCTGTCCAGTCGTTGTCGGGGCTGCTTGCCACCCTCACCGGCGTCTCCCGACTCCGGCTGCCCCAGCTTCGCTATGCTGCTGCGACAGCACAACGGCGCAGGTCTTACACCTCCGCTCGGTCACACAGCGCCTCGTGGCGCACCAATCCCCTTCCTTACGTTGTAGCGGTGGGCGATATCAAGGCCCGGACGTAGGGTCTTGATCGCTCTCCTTGGGACAGCGGGCATGGCTGAAATCTCCCTGCCGCATCGACGGCTCACTGGGAATGGCCACCCGCTGTCCTACTGCCAGCTCGACCGCTCATTGAGACTCGCGCACCGATCGTTGGGTAAGGACGTGCCGGCGTGGCTGTCAGGTAAGGAGGCACGCCTGGTGAGGACGACGACCGGGGGGGACTTCGTGAGCGAGCTATGGATAGGCGTCGATGCCGGTAAACGTGCCCATCACTGCGTCGCGATCGACGCAGCTGGTGCCGTGGTCTTGTCCAAGAGGGTCGACAACGACGAAAGTGCCCTCCTGGACCTGATCGCGGCGGTGCTCGTCGCGGCCGACGGTGATGCCGTGGTGTGGGCGACCGACCTGAACACCGGTGGGGCGGCGCTGCTGATTGCCCTGCTCGAAGCGCACGGACAGCAGGCGCTCTACATTCCCGGGCGGATCGTGCACCATACTGCGGCGACCTATCGCGGGGACGGCAAGACCGACGCGAAGGACGCACGGATCATCGCCGATCAGGCCCGCATGCGCAGGGACCTCCAACCTGTCCGAGGTGCCGACCAGATCAGCACGGATCTGCGGCTGCTCACCTCGCATCGCACGGATTTGATCTACGACCGCGTCCGGCTGATCAATCGGCTGCGGGCACTGCTGCTGGAGTACTTTCCCGCGCTCGAAGCAGCCTTCGACTACTCCAAGAAGGCACCGTTGGTCTTGTTGAGCGGCTTCCAGACGGCGGACACGATCCGGCGCATGGGTGCCACCCGGCTCGCGGTGTGGTTGCGCAAACGCGGCTGCCGCAACAGTTCTCAGATGGCGGTCAAGGCGGTTGCTGCCGCCCATGCTCAGGACACCACGTTGCGTACCCAGTCGACGGGTGCTGCGCTCGTGGCACGCATGGCGGCCAAGATCACGGCGCTCGATCTGGAGATCGCCGAGATCGATGCAATGATCACCGATCGGTTCTCCGCGCACCGTGACGCGGAGATCGTGACCAGCATGCCCGGCTTCGGGACGGTGCTGGCGGCGACGTTCCTGGCCAACACGGGCGGTGACCTGAGCGCATTCGGGACCGCGGACCGACTTGCCTCGGTGGCCGGGGTAGCGCCTGCTCCACGAGACTCGGGCAGGATCAGCGGCAATCATCACCGGCCCCGCCGCTTCAATCGGCGATTGCTGCGCACCTGCTATCTCGCTGCCCTGTCGAGCCTGAAAAGCAGTCCTGCTTCACGCAGGTTCTACGACCGCAAGCGTGCCGAAGGGAAAAGTCACAAGCAGGCGTTGATCGCGCTTGCACGCCGGCGGATCACTACCTTGTGGGCGATGCTGCGCGACCGCACCCACTACCAGGAGCCAGACCCTGTAGAACTCGTTCCGGCTGCTTGACATCAGCATTGAGATTCCCAATGCCCTGGGACAGCGCGGTCTTCGGTCTCGGCGGGGCGTTCGCTGATCACCACGTCCGCGGTGACATGCCCCTGTGCCTTGTTCCGCGATCGGGCTCGGGGCACCCGCAGTGCCCGACCGGTGCGCAGGCACGCGACCAGCTCCCGCTTCAGGGGGCCCCGGCCCTCGATGTACAACGACTGATAGATCGCCTCGTGGCTAATGCGCATGGACTCATCATCAGGGAAGTCGATCCTGAGCCCGGTGCGAAATCCGCTCCGGGCTCCACGCGGTCGACCACCGCCGGTCCTGCCGATGCGGCTTGTTCAGCCCTTTCCACGCGGGCGACTCAGGCCCACGGACGATCGTGCCGTCGGGGGGTGTCCCTATGGTTTCGTCAAGCGGCAACAGCAGCGGGGGTGCGGTAGAAGGTCTTGTTCTTGAGCATGGCGTAGAGGACGTCGCAGCGACGGCGTGCAAGGCAGATCAACGCGGCGTTGTGCTTCTTACCTTCGGCACGTTTGCGGTCGTAGTAGGCACGGCTGGTCGGGTCGTGCAACGCAGCGAATGCGGACAGGAACAACGCCCGTTTGAGTTTGCGGTTGCCCGACCGAGCGGGGTGCTCGCCGCGGATCGACGAGCCGGAACGATGGGTCACTGGGGCGATGCCGGCGTAGGCGGCCAGGTGCGCCGCCGAGGCGAACGCCGAGCCGTCACCGACTTCGAGCAGGATGCGAGCTGCAGTCCTGATGCCGATGCCGGGCATCGACATCAGGACCTTCGAAAGAGGGTGGTCGTCGAGCATCCTCTCCATATCTTCAGCGATGCTCTTGCGCTGTTGCAGAATCTCTTTCAACGAGTCGGCCAGTTTCGGCAGGACGATCTCGGCGGCGTCGCTGCCTGGCACTGCCACGGTTTGGGCATCGAGTGCGGTGAGGATTTCCTCGGCCAGTCGGGTTCCCATTCGCGGGGCGTGCTTGGTCGCGAGTGCGGTGAGTCGGCGCTTGTCGGCCTTGCGGATGCCGACCGGGCCGCCGCATCGGGACAGGATTTCGAGCACGGCCGGATGCGCGATCTTGGGGCCGAGAACGCGTTCGAGGGCGGGATGGATTCCGGTGAGCAACCCGCGGATGCGGTTGCTGATGCGGGTGGCCTCACCGGCGAGGTCGTCGTCGAACCCGACGAGGACGCCGAGCTCGGCCAGGGCTTCGTCGCCGACGTCGACCCGGCGCAGCGTGTGCGGCATGGTCCGGGCGGTGTCGGCAATGATGAAGGCATCTCGGGCGTCGGTCTTGGTCTGCCCGGGATAGAGGTCGGCGACGCGGCGCATCGTCAACCCGATCATCGAAACCGTCTTTGCCGACCTCATCGACGGACCCCTCGCACACATGCCGTCGGGCAATTCCGGGGCGAACTCGGCGTGGGTGCACTGCGCGGCGGGTGACGCTACGACGCAGGATAGTCATTATCCGGCCCGATCGTGTCGATCGCAACGAAAGCCGATCGTGCAACTACCCACGCACTGGTCTGGTCGGGCTCCCGGATTCCACTGCGGTCCAACACTATCAACCACGGCCACTATCGAGTTGTTAGGGTCGGGTACTGCAGTCGAGCCGGACCGTGGCGGCACACCAATGTGATTCGCCCAAGGTCAGTTGGGCATGTGCGGATTGTGCATCCGCAGGATCGAGTAATCCGCGAGATGGCAAAGCGGTCGCGCTGAGGTCGTGTCTCCGTCGAGAAGCGTGCGCGTCTATCCGACGTATTCAACGAAGATGAAATCTCCTCTTGCGCGATGCACATCACAATTCTATGCTTCCTGTGATGAATCACTCATCAGTGATGAATTTTCGGATCAGCAGAACGGAACATACGCATGCCCCGACCTATTTCGATCGCGGAGATCATCGACCGCTCGCCGGTGTCAGCGATTCAGAAACGAACAATCATTCTGTGTGTCGTATTGGCCGTCCTCGACGGCTTCGACGCCCTGCTGCTCGGCTATGCAGTACCGGCGATCGCGAAGGATTGGGAGATGAGCCCGGCGGAGTTCGGTGTCGTCATGTCGGTCAGCGCGGCCGCGATGGTTTTGGGCAGCATCCTCTTCGGGTCGATTTCCGATCGTCTGGGGCGTCGACGGTTGGTTCTTGTCGGCACGGTGATGTTCTCGATCCTTACGCTGCTCACCGCTTTCGCGTCGTCGATGCCGGTGCTCATCGGACTCCGGGTTCTGGCGGGTCTCGCACTCGGCGGCGTCACGCCGAATCTGCTCGCCCTCTCGTCGGAGGTCTCGCCGAGAAGAATTCGCGGAACGGTTGTTACCGTCTTGACCAGTTCAATGGCGATGGGTGCCTTCTTGGGCGGCATCGTGGCGGCGTCGCTCGTCCCGACTTTCGGATGGAGGGTGCTCTTCGTCGTCGGCGGCGTCGTCCCGCTGCTGGCCGCGGTGGCGGCCTATCGGTGGCTGCCGGAGTCGATTGCCTTCCTGGCCACCCACGGTGAGAGTCGCAAGGTCGCGGACTATGTCCGTTCCATCGATGGTGCATCGACGTCCTTCGGACCGGATACCGAATTCGTATACAACACGTCCGAGGTGCCGGAGAAGGCCTCGATGAGTCGACTGTTCAGCGGTGGTCGTGCGGTCACCACCGCGGCGCTCTGGGGAGCATATTTCCTCACCTTGCTGGTCTTGTACTTCCTGATGGGATGGATGCCCACCTTGTTCGAGGATGCCGGAATGTCCGCCGCCACGGCATCCACTGCGACCGCATTGTTCTCTCTCGGTGGTGTAGTGGGCGGAATTGTATTCGGCCGCATCGGGGATCGAATTGGAAGCCCGTCCTGGGTGGGTGTCGGTAGCTTCACTTTTGCGGCAGCATTCATCCTGCTCACTGCCGGCCTGATGGGGACGAGTCAGGCGCTGACGCTCTCGGTCGTCTTCA
Organism: Rhodococcus sp. 14C212; assembly: GCF_011058195.1. Classification (NCBI taxonomy): domain Bacteria; kingdom Bacillati; phylum Actinomycetota; class Actinomycetes; order Mycobacteriales; family Nocardiaceae; genus Rhodococcus; species Rhodococcus sp. 14C212. Next base: position 72,735 of record NZ_JAALEH010000008.1, read on the forward strand.
TTACAGGTTTCGGCGTGCTGGGCAGTGCAGCGATCATGAACGTCATCGCGGCCGCGAGTTACCCGACTGCCATCAGGGGGGCGGGGATCGGCTGGGCGCTCGGCGTCGGTCGGATCGGGTCGATCACCGGACCGGCGGTCGGCGCGATTGCCCTGGCCCTGAGTCTCGGCGCGGCGACGATCTTCTCGTCGATGGCGGTGCCCGCGCTGGCCGCGGCGATCCTGCTGGCAGTGATCGCCCGGCGTTCCTCATCTGCGGCAGAGGACAGCGTGCCCTCGGTCGTCGCATCCGCAGCAAGCCCCACTCTCAAGGGCTGATGCCGCACCGCCGCCTGGTCGCGCGGTCGCGGAGAGCACGACAGGACAGCTCGGCCTGCCGGCGAACTGCCGATCGGTGCTTCGTTGTATCACCGCAGGATGAGCTGGGTACGACCGTACCCGCGCGGCGCCCGGACACCGGGTGCCGCGCGGCTGTGTGCCTCCAGGAACGCGGCCTTCTCCACAGGGCTTTCGTGGCACGTCGCCGAGGGTGCAGGTGGTGACGGCGTGGGGTGCTTCCGGGGTTCGGGTGGTTTCGAGTCGAAGCCGAACCTGTCGCAAGGGCCCTACGTCTTACCTTTCCGCGGGTCGGATCAACTGGAGGCCTCGTCGTAGCAGAACGTCATCGACCGGCTGATCCCGTCCGCAGCTCGGTGATCAAGCCGTTGAGGAGCACGCGAAACGCGAGATTGAACTCGTCTCGGCGCTGTTCGATCATTGCAGCGACATCCTCGTCGCCCCCGGATGTGATTACCGAGCCGGCATCGTAGTATTGCGCGGTTACGGCGGCCGATCCGATCACGAACGCGTTGGTCGACTCGAGGATGAAGTGGTGCTTTTCCTCCGGGATTCGCTCCGAAAGAAGTTGTTTGCGATGCACCGCGTACAAGGGCAAGCTTGTCCACGCGACATAGTCCTCCTGGAGGAGGGTACGCAGATAGGGGTTCTGTACGAGGAGGTCTCGGTACCGGTTGCCGATGGCGATAAACCACTCCCGCCATTCCGGGTAGTCCGACTCCTGCGGTATGTCGAGCATCGCGAAGGACATACGACCTACTGCGCGGAGCAATTCGTCCTTGTCCTTGAAATGGTAGTAGAACGCCGCGCTGTCGACCCCCATCTGGACGGCAAGTCGACGCATTGTCAATGCCGACAAGCCTTCGCGCTTCGCGATTTCGATCGCAGCCTGCGTAATGCTGGCGCGGGTGAGTCCAGTCTCAACCTTGGGGCGCCGGCTCATTCTGCTGCTCGATTCACTAGCCGTCTCATACGCCACACGGTAGTCGACGCCCGTGCAGCGACATCGACCACGGGCCGACGGCCTGCGTCGGGATCCCCGGCGAGGGTTTCGATCGTGCTGTCGGGAACCTGCACATCGACACCCTGACGCGCCCACCGCTGAGGCGGACCTACAGGTCTGCGGGGAACTCGAGCGGCGGTCCGTCGAGAGCGCCCGTCTACGTGCCGTGCATCCTGGTCCATCAGCAGATGGCGTGAGTACCCGGGCGCAGCACGTGCGCGGTTGCCGGTTGACTTCGTGTGTTGCCGCCGCAACGGTCCACGTCCGTCCGTGTGCCGGGCGAAGGGACGGTCGGCAGTCGGAGACGTTCGGGTCTGCCATGCCCATGCTCATCACACTGCAACCTTCAGTCCCGCAATCGCATCTTCACCGATGTCGGGCCCGGACAAGCCTGCACCGGACCGCCTGGCCGCCGTACGCCCTGCGTCCCTCGCTGCGCTGCGGGCGTTCCTTCTTTCACCGCGGTCCTCACCCGGTGCAGCCCGCATGGACGCGGGCACCGACAAACACCAGGTCTGGGGCGCCTGCCCTTCAGGGGTGACAACTTGACAGACGTTGCAGGGATGGTATGGTCCAACTCACACTCAACTAAGTTGAATTATCGCCTCGACGCCCGCAACAGGCGCCTGTCGGCGCCGGTGACGACAGCAGGTCCACGAGAAGGGGACGCACATGTCGAACTCCGAGTCGCCGGTACTCGTGGTCACCGACCGTGCGCGCGCAACGAGCCCATCACATGGGGGGTAAACCCCGAAATGCAAACAGAGACTTGATATTCAAGGAAGGTGCGGAATGAGTGGATACTCGTTGCTCGAAGGCATGCGGATCCTCGAGGTTGCGCAATTGGCGCCATCATCGGTCGGCGGACACCTTGCCGATCTGGGGGCGGAGGTCGTCAAGATCGAATCCGGGCCGTTGGGTGACCCGGCGCGCGTCGGCGGCAGCCGAGCGATCGGAGACGAGGACGGTCCCTCCTTCATGCATCTGCGGTGGAATCGGGGAAAGAAGAGCGTCGACCTCGATCTGCGCTCCGACGAGGGCAAGCAAACGTTCCTCGCCCTTGCGCGGACGTGCGACGCAGTGGTCGAGGGTATGCGGAGCGGATACCTGGACTGGCTCGGCGTGGGATACGACCGACTGAGGGAAGCGAATCCGGCGATCGTGTTCTGCACGGTCTCGGGTATGGGATCCGACGGGCCCTACAGCCACCTCGGCACCGGTGGGCCGGTGTTCGACGCGTATGCGGGACTGCGCGAGGTCAGCACGCCGGAGGAGCCGCCGACCGAAGGAATGGCGGGATCGACAAGTCCGTCCATCGCCATGTACGCCCTCGGTGCGTACGGGGCGATGGGGATCCTCGCCGCGGTCCACCGCGCCCGACGGACCGGTCAGGGCTGCAAACTCGAAGTCGCGGGTATCGACATTGCTGCGGCATGGATGCCCGACCTCGTGGACGCCGAACTGAACAAGGACCGCTCCATCCCGCGGCCCACGTGGTTGCCGGACGGACGACTGCCCGACTGGCCGCGGCTCGAGGCGTACCGGACCAAAGACGGTGAGGCGATGCTGTTCGGCGCTCACGTGAACAAGTTCTGGCGTCATTTCTGTGAGGCCGTAGGTCGCCCGGATCTGCTGGAGATCGACCTGGAAAGCACCGACTCGGAGGCACCGGCCCGTGCCGCTCGGGTCTATCGAGAACTGCGGGACATCTTCGTGCAGCGGACCCGCGATGAATGGGTTGCCCTCTTTATCGAGCACAAGATAGCAGGGGGCCCGGTGAACACGATAGGGGACATGATCTCCGATCCACACTTCAGAGCTCGCGATAACACCTACCGCGTCGGCTACGAGGGTGTCGGGGAACTCGAGTTCGTCAAGAGTCCGATACGCGTCGAGGGGGAGAAATTTGCTCCGCCACTGCCTCCGGAGGTCGGCGCGGACACCCAGCACGTACTTCAAGACCTGCTGTCGGACGGCTGAATCGAAACCGACCCGGGTGTCGATCGCAGTGGTTGTAGTCCGACTACACACATTCGAGGCCAGAATGACTGTGTTCAATATCTACAGAATGGTAGATTTAATGTGTTGACGGTCGCCGTTCTGACGCACCGTGAAATGAGATTCCCTCACCGAATAGTGACGCCTTTGCACAGGTTTCCTAGTTCGAGTGCGACCCCTTGAGCGCCGCACTTCTCCTGAATGGAGCTGCGAGAGGCTACGCGAGCGGTCGCGCTTCTGCACTTTCAACACACACTACGGAGATGGAGTAAGACATGACTATCAATGACGAAGTACTGGATGAGCTGATCGAGCATATCCGCAATGACACGACCGATCTCGCGGACAGTGAGTTGAGGGTCCCGATTTCGCACTACACCAGTGACTCACGGGCAGCTCGAGAACGCGCAGTGCTCCGGACCAAGCCGCTCGTCGTGGCCCACCATTCCGATCTTCCAGAGCCGGGAAGCTTCATTACCCGAGAAGTTCTAGGAACCCCACTCATCATCGTGCGGCACAGCGACGGAACCGTCGGTGCCAACGTCAACATCTGTAAGCACCGCGGTGGCACGGTCGAGACGCAGGAATCGGGCAAGAAGAGGGCGTTCAACTGCCGCTATCACGGATGGACCTACGACCGTGACGGGTCGCTCAAGCACATTCCCTACGGTGAATTCTTCGAGCCGATCGATCGCAAATGCCACAGCTTGGACCGGGTTGTTGCCGAGGAGAGACACGGCCTCATCTGGGTGACCCTCGACGGTGACCCGACAGAATCTGTCGAGCAGTACCTAGGGTCGGAGGTCGAATCCCGGTTCGATCTGTTCAATTGGGATAATTCCGTGATCGTTGTGGATGAGCAATTCACCCTCGACATCAACTGGAAGCTCATTGTCGATGGTGCGGTGGATGCACTGCATCCGAAGTTTCTTCATCCGTTGACCGTAGGAAAGATGGCGTCGACGAATACGAGCGTGTGGCGCGACTACGGACTTCATGGAGAATTCTTCGCTCCGCGCATGCGCCTCGAGAAGGCTGTCAAGTCCGGTGAAGAGCTTGTGCCGGACTTCAACCGCAACGCAGGTGCCGGCCTGTTCCTTTTCCCGAACACGCTTGCTTTTCGCACACCTGATCATATCGAACTCTGGACCGTTTGGCCTGCAACCGATTCCGCGTCCTCATCCACTACGCACATCCGCTTTCTGGCCGATCCCGATACCCTCGACGATCGAGTTCGTAGTCGGATCAATCGCAGCTGGGACATCTTGCGGGCAGCTGCCCAGGACGACGACTGGCCGATGGAGGCCTCCATCCAGCGCAACGCCGCCGCTGTACCAACCGGCGAATTCCTTTACGGAAGAAACGAGAAATCGTGTCAGCATATCCACCTTCGGTTGGACCAGGAAATTGATTCGGTTATGGCGACGAACGACGGCGTGACGCCCGAGTGAATAGGTTTCGATGATATTCCTGTCAACGAATTAAGAGAGTGTCGATACCATGTCTGTTGTGTCTGACCGCGAAAAGGAAAGCAGTGCTGTCAGGGAGCCTCTCGAGGCCCTGACGCTGGCCGCCGCATTCCAGCGCACCGTCGCGAAGTATCCCTCGAAGATTGCCCTCCGTACCATCGGAGGGGAGGTCGAGCTCACGTGGAGTCACCTCGATCAGGAGGTGCGGTCGGTGGCTGCCGGCCTGGCCGCTCTCGGCGTCAGCAAGGGTGATCGTGTCGCGATGATGCTTCGCAATACGATCGAAAATCATGTAGTCGATTGTGCGGTATGTGTTCTCGGTGCTGCACCTTTCGGAATATTCAACAGCTCGTCGGTTGAACAGATCGCTTATCAGGTTGCCCATGCCGAAGCAAAAGTAGTCGTCACCGAACTCCGCTTTCTGGACAAGGTTCGGCAGGCCGCGAAATCCGATGGCTCCCTGGTCGAGCGCATCGTGGTCGTCGACGGAGGCCGCGACGACCTCACCCTCCACGACGTGAAGATGTCCGGGGACCCCGCGTTCGACGTTGATGCGGTCTGGAGAAGCATTGATCCCGAGGATGTCGCGTGCGTCATCTTCACTTCTGGGACCACCGGACCGCCGAAGGCGGCGCAGTGGTCGCACCGGATGATCATGTCAGGACTTCGTGCCACTCACCAGGCCATTCCGATTCCCGAGAAGGCAATCATCTCGTACCTTCCTCTGGCGTCCGCGGCCGGCCGTATCAATGGCCTGCATTACGCGGTGGTCAATGGCGCAACGATGACCGTCTGTCCGGAGAATGCCGATCTTCCGAAGGCGCTGATCGATGCGCATCCCGACATGTTCACTTCGACCCCGCGCTGGTTTGAAAAGTTGCAGGTCGCCATCGAGCAGCTGATCGCCGCCGAACCCCCTGATATCCAAGAACGCATGAACAACGCCCTGCGATCGGGTATTGCGCTCTCGAAGTCCGGAGAAGCCGGCGTGAAGGATGCGGAAGTCGTCGGATCGCAATCGAATACAGATCCTGCTGCCAACGCCGATCTCTTCAAGCCGATCCTTCACCGCCTTGGACTCGACGAGTTGAAGGTTGTCATCATCGGCGGCGCATCGGTAGCTCCCGAGCTACTACATTTCTTTCGGGCGGTCGGCATACCGTTGCTCGAAGCCTATGGCGCGACAGAAGTCTCGATCTGCGTCTACAACCGTGTTCACGATTTCAAGACAGGGACTGCGGGCAAGCCGCTACCCGGTGTCGAACTCGAACTCGCGGACGACGGTGAGATTCTGATTCGCGGCGACCTCAATATGTCCGGGTATCTCAAGGACCCCGACAGGACGCGCGAAGTTCTGGATGACGACGGCTGGATCCGTACCGGTGACATCGGGGTCTTGGATGCGGACGGGTTTCTCAAGATTGTCGACCGCAAAAAAGACATCATCATCAACTCGCACGGCAAGAATATGTCACCGGCGGTCATCGAGTCCGCGATCGTCGGCGAAAGTTCGCTGATCGCACAGTTGGTGGTGATCGGTGAAGGGCGGCGGTATGTGACCGCAATTATGACTCTGGACCGGCAGTCGCTTGCGCGGTTCGTGTCGCAGAATCCCGAGTTGGCTTCACTGGAGACCGAAGACGTCCTCGAGTCCGATCTGCTCCGGCAGGAGATTCAGCGCGCTGTCGACCGAGGAAACGCCAGGCTGAACAGCAATGAACAAATCAAGAAGTTCATCTTGCTGCCGGAGGTATGGGAGTTCGACAGCGACGAGGTCACGCCGACCGGCAAATTGAGGCGTCGAGCGATTACGACCAAGTATGCCGAGGCCATCGAATCGCTGTACGAATAGGTGTGGCTCTCGTGTTCGAGAGTCAGCACGAGTCGGCTTCGAATGTTCTCGAGGCCGGTGTGCCGATCTGAAGCGTCTTCGGATTGAAGTCTCTTCCGGATCGGCAGTGCATCGATCGCGGGTGGGGTTGCTGCAGTGACCGGTTCGGTACCGGAGTGGGGTGCGGAAGCCGACGTGTGAGTTAGCGAAAGGCGAGAACAGAAGCATGAAGATCGGAATTGCTGCCGGATACTGGGGGGCAGGGCCTCCGGCGGGGGCCGAACGCCTGGTCGCCGAGGTCGAGTCGTGCGGAGTCGACAGTTTCTGGACTGCCGAGGCGTACGGATCCGACGCGTTGACCCCGCTTGCCTGGTGGGGTTCGCAGACTTCCACCGTCAAGCTCGGGACGTCCGTCTGCCAGATGGCGGCACGTACTCCGACGGCACTCGCGATGGCCGCGCAGACGATCGATCACCTCAGTGGCGGTCGTATGATCGTCGGGATCGGCGCTTCGGGGCCCCAGGTGGTCGAGGGTTGGTACGGACAGCCGTATCCGCGTCCCCTCGAGCGCACGCGGGAGTACGTCGACATCATGCGGGCCGTGTGGGCGCGGGACAAACCGGTCACTTTCAAGGGGCGGCACTATCAGCTTCCCTTCGAGGGTGGTACGGGACTCGGGAAACCGTTGAAGTCGATCGTGCATCCGCTGCGTCGAGACATCCCGATCTACATGGGCGCGGAGGGGCCGAGGAACGTGGCTCTGGCGGCGGAAATCGCGGATGGTTGGATCCCGCTCTGGTTCTCGCCGAAAACCGATGATTTCTACCGTGCTGCTCTTACAGAAGGTTTCTCGCGAGATCACGCTCGACACGATGCGTCGACGTTCGAGGCGGCGGGCATGTGTCCGCTGGCCGAAGACGACGACGTGGAGAAGGCGGCGGCGAGGATCAAACCTTTGGTTGCTCTCTATGCCGGCGGGATGGGAGCCAAGGATGCGAACTTCCATACCGATGTATTTGTTCGGATGGGCTGGGCGGACGTATGCGAGGAAGTTCAGAAACTCTATCTGAGTGGCCGACCCGAGCTCGCAGCGCAGGCGGTGCCGACCGAGATGGTGGAAGACGTGGCATTGGTTGGACCTGCCGACAAGATCGCCGAGGATATCGAGCGTCGTTGGAAGAAAACCTGTTTGACGACCCTTATTCTCACGAGCATGCCTCGGGAGGATACGCGTGCCCGCATCTTCGAGGCGATACGGGCATGAGCCTCGTTCCACGAATCCGTGCTCGTCGTCGCCGAGCGAGTAGAAGATCCAGGACATGAGAATTCGACAGTGGAACGGCGTAGAGCGGCCAGAAAGTCACTTCGCTCGAAGAGGGGATACCGTGACCAACAATAGGTTTCGTCCGGTACAGGAAACGCAGAAACGTAAACGGAAGGTTGTGACCGTGGAGAAATTTCTGATCGAGAGAGGGCAGTCGGCATGACGGGCGAGCCGTGGGGCCCGGCGGTAGACGGACTCGATCTGCCCTACTGGGAAGGACTGACCGAGGGGGAACTACGGTTACAGCGCTGTGGTCGCTGTGCGACGTGGATCTGGGGTCCGCAATGGATCTGCGGCTCCTGCCATACCTTCGATCCCGGATGGGAAACCGTCGAACCGGTTGGCACGGTCTACAGCTGGGCCCGCAGTTGGTACCCGTTCATGACCGAATTCGCCGACCGTCTCCCGTATGTCACCGTGCTCGTCGAGCTTCCGCGTGCCGGGAACCGGCGAGTCCTGGGCATACTCACCGGGGACGATACTGATCAGATTCGCATCGGCGATCCAGTCGTCGGGCATGTCGAGCACGACGACGGTGCCACCTGGCCGCTGCTGCGGTGGAGCCGATCGACGGAAGGAAAATTGGCATGAGCACAATCGCGATGCGCGGCGCAGCTGCGGTTGTCGGCGTCTCGGAACTCCATTATCGACGCGGTGAGGCACCCCACGGCGAGATGCGGATGACACTCGAGGCCATTGTTTCGGCCTGCGCCGATGCCGGCATTTCGCCGCGAGAACTCGACGGGTTCGTCTCCTACGCGGGCGGGGCATACGACGGCGCGCAGATCGGCGGCGCCCTCATGGTCGACGAGGTGCGGTGGTCGAACATGATGTGGGGCGGCGGTGGAGGTCCGGTCGCGGCTGCTGTCAACAATGCCGCTGTGGCCATCGCCACGGGACAAGCCGAATGCGTGGTCGTCTACCGGGCAATGGCCCAGTCCGACACCGGGCGCCTCGGCTACGCCAAGTACTTCTTCGGTTCCCACTTTTTGGCACACGGGGTCGGATCTCCGGCTCAAGTCTGTGCCCTGCGCACACAACGACTGCTCGAGCACGACGGCGTCCCCCGGGAGGCTCTGCGCGCTCTCGTCCTTGCGGCCTATCGGCACGCCCAGAACAACCCGACCGCACAGGGGTACGGTAAGCCGCTCGATGAGCAGACCTACGAGTCATCACGGTTTATCACCGAGCCGTTCCATCTCTACGATTGCTCCCGGGAGAGCGACGGGGCCGTCGCTTTGGTTCTCGTCTCGGCCGAGCGAGCGAAGACCATTCGCCCCGATGCCGCATACGTGCTGGCCGGGGCTCAGGGTGCGCCCGGCGGATACACGTCGATAATCGAGAATGACGAGCAGTACTCGAGCGCTGGGTACGCCGGTTCCGCCGGGCGTCCCGGGGTCGCCGACCGTCTGTGGGCGGCTGCCGGACTCGGCCCGGACGATGTCGACGTCGTTCAGGTGTACGAGAATTTCAGCGGCCCCGCCGTGGCGGCGCTCATCGATCACGGCCTGGCTCCGTCGGGGCCTGCAGCCGGCGCGGTTCTGACTGTCGACAACCTGACTGCCGGGACAGGGAAGCTGCCGGTGAACACCAGCGGTGGCAACATCGCGGATTCCTTCGTCAACGGCATGGGACTTGCAGTCGAGGCGGTGCGGCAGATACGCGGAACATCGAGCAACCCCGTTGCGAACGCCAAGACTTCGTTGTTCATCGGTGGCCCGGTGGCACCGGTCGTCAGTTCGATGCTATTTGCCCACGAAGATGTGCTCTGACCGCATGTCGAACGACACGATGGTGTTCGCCGCGCGTTCTTCGACGGAGTTCGGGGCGAAGGCTCGACCTCACTCCACCGACGCGATGATGGCCGCCGAGCTCATTCGCACACCGGTTCTTCGAGGCTCTCGACACTGATCCGATGCTGCATCGATTCCGAAATCAAGGTGTGTTCGCCGGGATCGGCCGGGAACGTAGCAGCAGCCAGAAGATATGCGTCAGGCGTGGAACGCGCAGCAAAATCCTGCCGTCAGTCGATTGCCCCATGCAACCCGGGTACCGCAGACAGCCTGACGGTCGGGGTGTACGGCTACCGGAGACGCCTGATTGCCGGCTGTTGCCGGTCAAAGCCGGCGACCGAAACTAGAGATGGAAGAGGAACAAGACATGTCCGAATATGGGCTCCCGAATTTTTCGATGGATTTGTCCGGCAATGTTGCCTTGGTGACCGGTGCGACATCGGGTCTCGGCAGGCGCTTCGCACGCGTCATCGCGAACGCGGGGGCTGCCGTTGCGATCGCCGGGCGGCGTGAGGAACGACTGAAGGAACTCCAAGAAGAGATCGAGGCCGCGGGCGGCACATGCGTCTCGGTTGTTGTCGATGTCACGGATACCCAGAATCTGGTGGCGGCGATCGAACAGGCGGAGTCTGCGTTGGGCACTGTGACGATGCTTGTGAACAGTGCAGGAATCCCGGATGCTCAACGCGCACACCGTATGTCTCTCGATCTGATCAACTCGGTCATCGACGTCAACGTCCGAGCCACGTTCGTGCTTTCGACGGAGGTCGCCAAACGTCTGATTGCTGCCGAGAAGCCGGGCCGGATCGTGAACATCTCGTCGATCGGCGCCTTCCAATACGCCGGTACCGGCGCTGCCTTGTACTCCACGACCAAGGCCGCTGTCAACCGGATGACCGAAACGCTTGCGGTCGAATGGGTGAAGCACAACATCAATGTCAATGCGATCGCTCCCGGGGCGTTCGACACCGAAATGATGGCCGGCATGATTGCGCGTGTCGGCGACGTCGCGTCCTCGCTTCCGCGGAAGCGGCTCGGGCACGTGGCGCAGTTGGACAGCACCCTGCTCTACCTGCTCTCTCCCTCGTCCGACTTCGTCACGGGAACGATCATCAAGGTTGACGACGGCCAGCACCCCCGTTGACGGGCTCGAGCATCAGCGATCTGCAGATCTGATCCAAAGATTCCGACTGAAGGACACTCGGATGTCCGCTCTGTACGACCCGTTCACCTCCAACACGGTCGGCCGATGAAGAATCGGTTCATGCTCGTCCCTCACCAGCACTCGGAGCGATCCTGACAGCGCAAGGGAGCCTTGCGTCGGTACAACTGTTCCACGCTCGGTTCAACGGCCGGCGTGATCGATACGGTGGCTCGAAGGAGCGCCTACGCGTGCAGCCGTCGGGGCGAGCGTGCGCCGGCACGGCTTCCGATGCAGGCTAATGGCGCTAGGTAATTGCTCGCTCTGCAGCGTATCGTCACCGAAAGAACAGACCGAGGAGAAACATGTCGGAATCTTTGGAATCTGCGCTGTCCTGGTGGGCGAAAGTCAAGAGCGATACACCAGCCATAGTGTACGAGGATTCGAGCCTGTCATTCGGCGAGCTCGACTCCTGGACCAGTAGGGTCGCCAGAGCAGTAGCGGACCGCGGGATCGAACCCGGGGATCGAATCGGGGTGTTCGGCCCGAACTCGCTCGAGTGGGCGGCAGCGGCTCTCGCGGTACTCAAGGCAGGCGGAATCCTCGTTCCGATGAATGCGCGGTTGACCTCGGCCGAGATCGGCAAGATCGCCGAAGATGCCGGATTCTCGCTTGTGGTCGCTGATTCGGGTGTGGAACAGGTCGCGGCAGAAGCGAGCAACCTCGGAGCGTCCTTTGGTGTGATGACGTTCGCCGAGGTCGAGGCGGTGAAGGAAGGCGAAGCGGACCACTATCGGGTAGAGCGGGATCCGGAAGACCCTCTGTCGATCATCTTTACGAGCGGATCTACGGGCCGGCCGAAGGGCGTCGTGCTCACCACTCGCATGCTGATGAGCATCGCCTTCCAGAATACGCTCACGGAAGAGGGTCTGAGGCCGGGCTCGGTCGGAATCATGGCGCTCCCGTTGGCATTCACTCCCGGGCTGGTCTATGGGTTGTTCATGAACATAGTGCTGGGTTCGACGCTCCTTCTCGAACGCAGTCTTGATGCCTCGCGGATCATACCGCTGATCGAGAAACACAAGGTAACAGTACTTTTCGGTGTGCCGATCCTGTTCGAAACCATGTCACGGTCGCCGCTTTTCGAGGAGGCGGACCTAACCTCGATCCGTACTGCGTGGACCGGGGGAGCGGCCGTAGCGCCGGCGATGCTGAAGAAGTGGTCGGACAAGGGCGTGTTGGTCCGGCAGATCTACGGCGCTACCGAAGGTGGAGGGGTGTCTACGTCCACCTTGGTTTCGGAGGCCCTCAACTTCCCGGACAGGTGTGGAAACGGCTCGATCTTCACGGAAGTTCGCGTGTTCGGCGCCGACGGCACCGAAGCGGCGCCAGGGCAGGTCGGTGAGTTGGCCATCCGAGGCCCGATTGTTACCCCGGGTTACTGGAACAACGAAGCCGCCACGTCGGACGCTTTCCGCGACGGATGGTTCTTCACCGGCGATCTCGGCGTAGCCGATGACGCAGGTCGGGTGAAGTTCGTGGAACGGGCGAAGGATCTGATCATTTCTGGCGGTATCAATATCTCACCCGCTGAGATCGAAGTCGTAATCAGCGAAATCGAGGGGGTCGAGGAGGTCGCGGTGATCGCTGCCCCCGACGAGAAGTTCGGAGAGACTCCGGCGGCGATCGTCAAGGTCAAGAGGGAAGTAAGCGAAGCCACGATCGTAAAGCATTGCGAACAAGTTCTTTCCGGTTACAAGGTCCCTCGATATGTCGTGATTCGGTCGTCACCGCTACCCCGGTTGGTGAGCGGCAAATTGTCCAAAGCCGATATCCGGGACGAGTACAAGGACGTTGCCGACCGTTACGATAAAGTCCGGTAACCGAGGATCTGCCGGCGACCGGCCCCCTTCCTGCAGTGGTCGGTGCAAGCGCCTCACTTCCGGTCATCCCGATCAGCCAACAGGGATGGCGGGCCGTGGCTCTGGCCGCCCGCCACCGACCGTCCTGAGGTGGTGATCGGTGGTACCGAACATTGCATCGATCACGAGGATGCGCTTGTGGAGGTGGCCGATCGGCAGCTCGTCGGTCATGCCGACTCCGCCGTGCGTCTGGATCGCGGACTCGCCGATCATGCGGCCCAGGCGGCCGACCTGTGCCTTCAGCACGGCAAGGTCGTGCGGCTCGGCCTGTCCGGCCTCGGCCAGCGCGGTTGTGTAGAGCAGCGTCGACCGTGCCTTGACGTAGGCGATCTTCATGTCGGCGAGCCGGTGGGCCACCGCCTGGAAGGTGCCAATGGGGACGCCGAACTGCTCGCGGGTGGCGGCGTACTCGGCGGTCCGGTGCAGCAGCTCGCCCATTGCGCCCACCGCCTCGGCTGCGAGCGCCACGATCGCCCGGTCGAGGACCTTCAGAATCACATCGTGGGCGTCGGCCGCGAGGAGCGCATCCGGTCCCAATTCGGCGTCGTCGAATCGCAGATGGGCTGCCCGGCGCCCGTCCACGGTGACGAACGGGGTGGCCGCGATCCCGGCGGCGGGTGGGTCGACGACGAACAGTGCGAGGCCGTCGGGGTCGCCCCGCTGTCCGTGCAGGCGGGCCGAGAGGACCAGTATGTCCGCGTCGGCGCCGTGCAGCACCACTTTCTTCTCGCCCGCGAGCACGTAGCCGTTGGCCGTCCGCTTCGCGCGGGTGGCCACCAGCGCCGGGTCGGGCATGCCCGAGCCCTCCTCGTGGGCGAAGGCCCCGATCGCTTCGCCGGCGACGATCCGCCTGAGCCGGTGGGCGGCGTCGGCGTGCTCTGGGACCGCGGCCAGTGCGGCCCCGGCCAGCACGATCGAGGCGACGTACGGTTCCACCAGCATGTGGGCGCCCAACAGCTCGGCGGTCGCGACGACGTCGACGATCGAGCCGCCGAGGCCGCCGGTCTCCTCGGGGAAGGGCAGGGCGTAGAGCCCGAGCCGGCCCAGTCCCTGCCACACCTCGCGCGACCAGCCGACCTTCGAGCGCACGACGGTCTGCCGGTCCTCGAAGGTGTAGTGACGCTGCAGGTATTGCGACACGCTGTCGCGCAGCAGGGCCTGTTCCTCGGTGAAGCTGAAGTCCATCCCGGTCTCCGTTCGGTGCCGCGGTCAGCGGCGCAGGGTGCGCGCGATGAGGTCGCGCTGCACCTCGTTGGTGCCGGCGTAGATCGTGGTCGCGCGGCTGTTCAGGTAGTAGGGCATTGCGACGAGGGCGAGATCGTCCCCGAGCGGGTCGACCGGCGCGCCGACGTGCAGGGCTTCGCGCTGGTCGGGCAGCGCGTCCAGCCCGGCCACGCGAATCATCAGCACCGAGATGCGCTGGGTGAGTTCGGAGCTGATCACCTTGTTCAGCGACGGGAAGGCCGGGTCCCGCGCGATCTCGTGCCCGCTGAGGGCGAGCTTTTCGACGTGCTCGTAGGACGCGACCTCGACCTCCAGCTCGCCCAGATCGCGGCGGAACACCGGATCGTCGGCGAGCGTGCCACCGAACCCGGATGGGGTGCGGGCGGCGACCTCCCGGGCCGCACCGAGCCGATGGCGCAACATCGGGCTCTGTGCCGAGCCGCCGCGTTCGTGCGTGAGCAGCTGCTTGGCGACCGACCAGCCGTCGTTCTCCGCGCCGACCCGTCCGGACTGCGGCACCCGGACGTCGGTGAAGAACACCTCGCACTGCTCCGGCACGCCGTCGAGCCCGATGATCGGACGCACCTCCATGCCGGGGTAGTCCATCCGGTCGAGCAGCAGGAACGTGATGCCCTGCTGCTTGCGCCCCTCACGGCTGGTCCGGACGAGCATGAACATCCGGTTGGCCAGGTGCGCGTGGCTCGTCCAGATCTTGCTGCCGTTGAGGAGGTAGTCGTCCCCGTCGGGGACGGCCGAGCAGCTCAGCGAGGCGAGATCGGAGCCTGATCCGGGCTCCGAGTAGCCCTGGGTCCAGTAGTCCTCACCGGACAGGATCCCGGGCAGGTAGCGGGCCTGCTGCTCGGGCGTGCCCAATTCCATCAGCAGCGGTCCGACCATCTGTAGGCCGTTGGGCAACAACGGTGGCAGTCCGCGCTTTTGGTATTCGTCGGCGAAGACGTACCGCTGCTCCACCGACCAGCCCGGCCCGCCGTGCTCGACCGGCCAAGCAGGTGCGGCCCAGCCGCGGGCGTGCAGAATCCGCTGCCAGGCCATCACCTGCTCGAACGGAGCGAAGATACTGGTCGTTTTGCGGCCGGCCTCGCGGATCTCCGGGGTCGGCGCGGTGTCCAGGAATTCCGCCACCTCCTCGCGGAACTTCTCGAGGTCGGCGTCCGGTGCGATGTCCATGCGTAATCAGGTCCTTCTGCTCGTGAAGGCGGCAATGCGCTCCTGCATGTCCGGCCCTGTGCCTTCGCCCTCCATGACCTCCCACTGCAGCCCGGCGTCGAGCAGGCGGCCGTCGGTCGTGTCGAGCAGGCGCTTGTTGGCCGCGTGCGAGAAGGGGGAGTTGGCGGCGACGCGGGCCGCCAGCGCCTCGATCTCGGCGTCGAAGGACGCGAGCGGGACGACGTACTCGGCCAGCCCGATCCGAACAGCCTCCGCGGCGTCGATCATGTCCGCTGTGAACATCAGCCGTTTGGCGGTGGCCACGCCGACGCGACGCGGGAGGCGCTGGCTCATGCCCCAGACCGGGGTGAGAGCGAACTTCGCGTGCGTGTCGCCGAAGCGGGCGTCCGCCGCCGCGACGAGGAAGTCGGCGGCCAGCGCGACCTCGAGCGCACCCGTGTAGCAATGGCCGTGCACCGCGGCGATCACCGGCTGCGGCAGCTTCTCCAGCATCCGCAGCGTCTCGCTGTGCCATCCGGGGGAGGGCACAGCCTCGCCGGCGGCGATGTCCGACAGGTCGTGTCCAGCGGAGAAACACCTTTCGGCACCGCGCAGGACGACGCAGCGGACGGTGTCGTCCTCCCGCAAAGCCAGGATGTGCTCGCGGAGCTCGGCGAACAATGCCACCGTGAGGGCGTTGAGCTTGTCGGGGCGGTTGAGTGTGAGCACGGTCCACCCGTCGTGGTCGGTGCGGACTACGAGTTCGCTCACCTGTCTCCCTTTCGCGGTGTGCCGGTATTGATAGAAGCAATTAGGTTTGAGAAGGCGTCGTGCACTCGTCGGCACCAGCACCCCTCAGTGGTGGGATCCGGGTCAGGTCGGCCATCCACGTGCGGCCGGTTCGGTGGCGTTGTCGCGAAATCTCGCTCCAGCAGGTCCGGACCACGGTGTGTCGCGGATTCTGCTCGGTCGAGCACCCTGGCATCCTTTGCTCAGGTAAGCCTGCGCCGGGCACGGACCGGCGCGCCATGTCGAAACGAGCAAAAGTGGATCAGAGACCGAGTGATTTGGCGATGATCGTCTTCATCACTTCGTTGGTGCCACCGTAAATGCGGGAGACGCGGGTATCTGCGTACAGACGCGCGATCGGGTACTCGAGTATGTATCCGTATCCGCCGTGCAGTTGTAGGCATTTGTCGATGACCCGGCCGGCTGCCTCGGTGCAGAACAACTTCGCCTTGGCCGCGTCGGCGGCGGTGAGCTTACCCGCGTCGTGGAGCTCGAGGGCGCGGTCGGTCATGAGCTGCATGGCTTGGACTTCGGTGGCGCACTCGGCGAGCACGAACTTGGTGTTCTGGAACGAGGCGACGGGCTTGCCGAACACGGCGCGTTCGTTCACGTAGGTGAGTGCGAAGCGTAGTGCGGCGGTGGCGGTTGCGGTGCCTCCGATTGCGATGCCGAGTCTTTCCTGCGGAAGATTCCGGGCCAGATAGGTGAACGCCTTGCCTTCCTCACCGAGAAGGTTCTCGACGGGTACTTGCACGTCGACGAAAGACAGTTCGGCGGTGTCCGAGGCGCGCATGCCGATCTTGTCGAGTTTGCGCCCGATGGAAAAGCCGTCGGAGGTGATGTCGACGCACAGGATGGACAGTCCGTGGCGACGGTCGTCCACGGTGGGTGCGGATGTGCGGGCCACGACGAGAATGAGGTCCGCCAAAGCGCCGCCGCTGATGAACGTCTTCTGACCATTGAGGATGTAGTGGGTACCGTCCGGATTCAGCTTGGCGTTGGTGGTCATGCCCGCGAGGTCGGAGCCGGTGCCGGGTTCTGTCATCGCGATCGCCGTCATGATGTCACCGGATGCGAATCCGGTCATCCAGCGCTTCTTCTGCTCGGGGTTTGCGTAGGTGAGCAGGTACGGGAGAACCAGATCGGTGTGAATCGACGCGTTTCCGAAGGTTACTCCCGCACGAGCGGTCTCTTCCGCAATGATCGCGGAGAATTTGTAACTGGTCTCCCCGGCGCCGCCGAACTCTTCTGGAACCTGAATGCCGAGAACCCCGAGATCGCCGAGCTTGCGGTAGAAGTCGCGGGGCGGATGACCTTGTTGTTCCCACTCATGGTGGACCGGTACAACTTCTCTTGCGATGAAGTCGCGGATGGTTTTCCGGAACGTTTCGTGGTCCTCGTTGTAGATCGTGCGCTGCACAGGACGTCCTTCGGGTATGACGGATACGGGTGGGTAGCTGCAGGCGTGACTCGGGGTCGCGTCTGCTCGAAGAGGAGCGGCACTGGTAGAGGCACCGATCCGCCGTCCGGCTTGATGATCGACGGCGCGCAGATGCGTATTGTGCAGTTCAGTGACCGGTTCGTGCAGTGAGTATTTCGCTGCACGGAGAAGGGTCGATATACACGGGTACTACACACGCGAAGTCGGTCGGACTCCGGGCGACGGACGATGTGGCGTTACGGCTGCGTGACCGGATGCTGCACTCCAGCGTGCAGCGATCTCGGTTTCTTGCGGTGTTTTACTGATTCTTGAACGTTGCCGGTCGTTTTTCGAGAAACGCCTCGACCGCCTCTCGGTGGTCCAAGGTTTGAGCAGTGAGGATTTGCGTGCGGTTCTCGAGGTCGATGGCGGCCCTCATCGACGGTGCTTCAAGATTCGACCACAGGACCTCTTTGGTCATCCAGACCCCGAATGGGCTGTTCCGGGAAATGGCTTCTGCGGTATCGAGTGCCGCGTCGAGCAGGCGATCCAGTGGCTCGACCGACGAGGCCAGTCCGATTTGCTCTGCTTCCTCCGTGCCGATCGTGCGGCCGGTGAGCATAATTTGCGCGGCGCGAGAGAATCCGATCATCCGAGGCAGAAGCCAGCTCACGCCGATATCGCAATTGGAGAAACCCCGACGGATGAATGCGGGATGCAGGGAAGCGTCGGCGGCAAGTATCCGGACATCGGACATCAGCGCGAGAGCAAGTCCGCCACCGGCAGCGGCACCGTTGACAGCGGCGATGATGGGCGCACGCACGCTGCGGAAGGCGTCGACCAAGCTCGCAATGTGTTGTTGAACCAGCATCCCGGTTTGTATCCGCCCGAGTTCGTCGGTCGTTCCCGGTGGGTCGCCGTAGCCGTGCAAGTCGACTCCTGCGCAGAAGGCACGGCCGGCACCCGTCAACACGACCGCGCGAACTGTGGAGTCGTGTCGTACTTCGGCAAGCACGCCGTGCAGTGCCTCGATCAGCTCCGAGTTCATGGCGTTGAGTCGCTCGGGTCTGTTCAAGCGGATTATGAGAACGCCGGGACGGGGTCGTTCGGTCAGTACCAGGTCGGGCATGACGCTCCATGTTCCTTCGAGGGCCGCACACACTGGGCATGCGATAAGAGAATTGCGACCGCAATTGAGGCCAGACTAAATGGAATAGCTTGAATCTGCAAGGTATAGGATTGGTATCCTTGGCCTTTCGCGCATCGTCGGGATCTGGCGCGCATCGATCACACGAGCGAGGTTGCCGCAGTGCAGCTGTGGCCGGGTCCCGCGTCGACGTAGGTGGCGGAAGCCCAGGGCATGTCGGTGCAGTGATTCGAGTCGACAATTGATCGAGTGCGTCCATGTGGATGAAGTGGATTGTGATGCATGAACGTGATCCTTGGTCGATGAAAGGTCTCTCCATTTAGCGCCGAATACGTTGGGGGAGAACGCGAACCGCTGATTTTGCGCTTTGACTGCCGGACTCGGGGTGGTGATAGTACGCCGGTGGACGACTAGGCGGTGTTCACGCGCTCGTGTCGACCGGGGGTTTGCGCCTGGCGGCACCTGCCGCCATTCTTCGGAGTCACCGGTTCGACCGTCCACCACCGCTTCACGGCCTGGGTTCGCGCCGGGGTGTTCGATAACCTCCGTCCGAGGCGGCTCAGGATTCGGATTCGTGTACCTCGGTTGATCTTGTGGGGCACGTGGCGCTCGCGCCGTGCTGATGAGCGCACCGCGGTGGATCCCATCGACACCGCCCCGTCCAGGTTCGCCCCGTCGTCGGTCACCGCCGTCATCATCCGATCCGGGACGCGAGACTCATTGCCATGAGTGGAGCCGCGATGTTAACGTGGTCTTTATTCATCAGTGTTGAGTAGCGCAAAGGAAGGCAACCTCATGGAACGTTGCAGTTGACAGTCCACGTCTCTGTCGGATTCCGTGATTGCGACATTCACCAGCGGGAACCGCTGCAGTATCTCGCGATCGACGATCGCTAGGAAAGATCTTGCCGCGGATGCGCCGGGTCGTGTGCGCCGACCGTCCTCTGGCGCGTCCGTGATCAGTTCGATGGTCGTGCCGACAAGATCATCGAACAGACGGAACCGAGTAGAACCATAAGTGTCTGACGTCTCTCATTCTCGGCGGGGACCCGTCCGGAGAATCGTGAGTGAATCCTGGAAGCGGTGCAGTGATGACCCTCGATCCGAGAACCCCCATCCTGGTCGGCGGTGGACAGGTCGAAGAACGCCACGACGGTGTCGAGCCCGTCGACCTTCTGGTGCGCGCCGCTCGCGCTGCGGCGGAGCAGGCGGGTTCGGAGCGACTGCTCGAGCTGGTCGACTCCGTGTGGGTGGTGGGTCTGCTCTCGTGGCGCTACCGCGACCCGGGCGCCCTGGTGGGTGAGCGGATCGGCGCAACCGTCCGTCGTACCGGCTATTCGGGCAACGGTGGCAGCACACCGCAGGTCCTGGTGAACTCCGCTGCGGAGGACATCGCGGCCGGCCGGACCGACGTCGTGCTCATCGGTGGCGCCGAATCGTGGCGCACCCGTACGAAATTGCGTAAGCAGAAGCTGCGTCCCGAGTGGACGATGCAGGACGAGTCGGTTCCGGCTACGAAGATCCTGGTCACGGACGTGCCGATGGAGGCCGAGAGCGAGCGGCGTATCGGCCTGGACCGACCCTCGTACGTGTATCCGCTGTTCGAGCAGGCCCTGCGTGTGTCGGCGGGTCGTTCGCTCGACGAACATCAACGGTTCATCGGTGATCTATGGGCACGGTTCAGTGAGGTCGCGGCGACCAATCCGCATGCGTGGGTGCAACGCTCGTACACCTCCGACGAGATCGCTGTCCCGTCCACCGACAACCGGATGATCTCCACGCCCTACACCAAGCTGCTCAATTCGAACAACATGGTCGATCAAGGTGCAGCAGTGCTGATGTGCTCGGTGGAGGTCGCAACCAGGCTCGGAATCCCGAAGGAGAACTGGGTTTTCCCGCAGTCGGGGACCGAAGCACATGACACCTACGCGATCGCCGAGCGGGCCGCGCTCGACCGCTCACCAGCGATCCGTATTGCCGGCACGCGGGCACTCGAACTCGCCGGTATCGGTCTCGACGACGTCACACACGTCGACGTGTACTCGTGCTTCCCTTCGGCGGTCCAGGTCGCAGCGAACGAACTCGGTCTGCCACTGGACGATCCTGCGCGTCCGCTCACGATCACCGGCGGACTGACCTTCGGCGGCGGACCGTGGAACAACTACGTCAGCCACTCGATCGCGACCATGCTGACTCGCCTGCGCGAAGCACCCGGTTCATACGGGCTGGTGACCGCCAACAGCGGCTACCTCACGAAGCACGCGATGGGGGTATACCGGACCGAGCCGCCCGTCGGCGGTTTCCGGCGCGTGGACGTACAGACCGAGGTCGATGCGGAACCGACGACTCCGACGCTGGTCTCGTACGAAGGAACGGCGATGGTGGAGGCGTGGACCGTGGTGTACGGACGCGGCGCCGCCCCGGAGCGCGCCTTCCTCGCGGCGCGGACGCCGATGGGCGAGCGCATTCTTGCGACCTGCACGGACGCCGAGAACCTGGCCCGACTTGCGACGAGCGATGTGGTCGGTGAAAAGGTGACGGTCGCCCCTGGCGGAGACTTCCGTCTGGCGTAGCAATGCTGAAGCGAATTTGATCATTCGAGTCGAATGCATCTGTCGGATGCGCCCCGCGGCGTGTCCTTGATCCAAGGAGTTCCTGTGTCTGTCGAAGGTTTCCGTTCCCTGTACGAACAGCATGTAGGTTACGTCGTCAGCGGAAATATGAAGGCGGCAATCGCCGACATGGTACCCGGCAACCTCCCGCAGGTCTTCCACGGTGTCGACACCCCGCGCTCGGCAGTCGAATCGTTCCGCATCGTGGACGTCCGCACCGAAGGCGATCTCATGATCGGCGAGACCGTGTACGAGATGAGTGACCGCACGATCGGACTCCGGTCGATCTGGGAACTCCACGGCGGACGCTGGCTCGCCGCCCGGCTCGAGAATTTCGACGTTGAAACAGAGGCGCAGGCATGACGGCGCCGAAACCTCCCTGTACATGGGAGGACCGTTGGCACCGCTGGTGAGTTCGGTGTTGTTCGGTAACGAAGACACCCCTCCGACACGGTATCCGAAAGGTACGAGATGACTACTGCACACGGTGAGATCGCAGATCGAAACGAACTGTTCATCGGGGGCCGGTGGGTGCCGCCGAAGTCCGGTGAGTCCACCGACGTGATCGAGGCTGCCACCGAGAAGGTGCTGTCCCGAACTGCACTCGCGTCGAAGGCCGACGTCAATGCGGCGGTCGCTGCGGCTCGCGCCGCCCTGGCCGGTCCGTGGGGTGCGATGAGCGGTGCCGAACGCGCCGCTCTGCTGGACCGGTTCGCGGCGGCGTTGAAGAGTCGCGGCCGCGATACGGCCCGGTTGGTTAGTCGTGAGAACGGTATGCCGATCTCGTTGTCCAACGGGGCCAACGGGATCGGTCCCGCGGCGATGTTCTCGTACTATGCGGGTCTCGTCCGGGACGATTGCGGTGAGGAGGTGCGCCCCGGCGTGTTCGGCGGACGCACCGTGGTGCGACGTGAACCGGTCGGTGTGGTCGCGGCCATCACGCCGTGGAACTACCCCCACCCGCTCGCCGCAATGAAACTGGCGCCGGCGCTGGCCGCGGGGTGCACCGTGATACTCAAGCCGGCACCCGAAACCGCTTTGGACGCGTTCGTCTTCGCCGATGCCGCCGTCGAGGCCGGGTTCCCGGACGGTGTCGTCAACGTTCTGCCCGCGGGACGCGAGACGAGCGCATACCTGGTAGAGCATCCCGGCGTCGACAAGGTGGCATTCACCGGTTCCACGGCTGCGGGCCGGGCGATCGGTGAGGTCTGTGGGCGGTTGTTGCGTCCGGTGACCCTCGAACTCGGTGGCAAGTCTGCGGCGATCGTGACCGAGCTGGCCGATCTCGACCTGTTCACGAAGCACCTGCTCGAGGTCTCGCTGGTCAACAACGGTCAGACCTGTCATGCGAGCACACGGATCCTTGCACCCCGGTCGCGCTACGACGAGGTCGTCGAGGCCGTGACCGAGACGGTGCGGACGTTGAGGGTGGGCGATCCGTTGGACAAGGCCACGCACATCGGTCCTTTGGTGTCCGCCGCGCAACGCGAGCGGGTGCTCGGGTACATCGAGGCCGGCCGCGCGGACGGCTACCGCGTCACCACCGGTGGGGGACGGCCGTCCTCACAGGCGGTGGGCTGGTTCGTCGAGCCGACGGTGTTCGCGGATGTGGACAACTCCGCGCGTATCGCGCAGGAGGAGATCTTCGGGCCGGTTCTGACGATCACCCCCTACGGTGACGAGGACGAGGCGGTCGCGATTGCCAACGATTCGGATTACGGCCTCGGTGGCACGGTATGGACCACCGACGAGCAGCACGGGCTCGAGCTGGCCGCCCGCATCCACACCGGAACCGTGGGAGTGAACCACTACGCGCTGGATCTCGCGGCGCCGTTCGGCGGTGTCAAGTCCTCGGGACTCGGTCGCGAACTCGGCCCGGAGGGCCTGCACCCCTACTTCACCGCCAAGTCGGTCTACCTCGGCACCCGCTGACCGGATCCGGACGTCGTTACCAGCACACAACTTTGGAGCACAGGATGGTACTTCCCCTGCAGGGCGTTCGTGTCCTGGAACTGAGCGACGGCTTTGGTGACGCTGCCGGCCGTTTCCTGGCAGATCTCGGTGCGGAGGTCGTGCGCGTCGAACTTCCGGGTGGGTCGGCGGCCCGTGCGGCCCAGCCCGTCCGCAACGCGGTGAGCATCCCGTTCGCGTTGCGCAATGCCAACAAGCTGGGAGTCGTCGTCGACGCGGACGACGAGGGCGGACGCGAGAGGCTTCGCGCGCTTGCCCGCCGGTCCGACATCCTGATCGAGTCACTGCCGCCGGGCTATCTCGCGGCACGCGGAGTCGGCCCCCGCGACCTGCGCGAAGTGAATTCGGCGCTCGTCGCCGTGTCGCTCACCCCGTTCGGCCAAAACGGCCCGTATCGGGACTGGGCCGGAACCGAGCCGGTGCTGTACGCGCTCAGTGGGGTGTTGTCGCGTTCGGGTGAACCCGGTGAACCGCCTTTGCTCCCGCCGAACGGGCTCGTCGACGAAACCGTCGGTGTGCACACGGCGTGGTCGGCTCTGCTCGCCTACTACGACCGCCTGCACACCGGGCAAGGGCAGTACGTGGACGTGTCGGCCTACGAGGTCGTCGTGCACGGCTTCGACCCCGGATTCGGCGTGCAGGGCTCCGCCGCCGCGGGACGATCCGAGGACTTCCCCCGCGGCCGGCCCGACGCCGCCAACTTCTATCCCGTCTACCGGTGCGCCGATGGACAGGTGCGGATCTGTCTTCTGGCCAAGCGGCAATGGCGGGCGATGTTCGAATGGCTAGGCGAACCCGCGGAATTCGCTGATCCGAAGTACGACACTATCCCCGCGCGTTTCGCGGCGTCGGATCGGCTCAACCTTCTCATCGACGCCTTGTTTGCGGACTACACCCGAGAGCAGCTGATCATCGAGGGAGCGGCGCGCGGTATCCCGATCGGGGGACTGAACACGGTCGCCGAGGTACTCACCACCGAACACTTCGAGGCCGCCGGCACCTTCGTCGACACCGAGATCGACTCAGGCGTGAGCGCACGGATCCCGTCCGGCTACACCAAGATCAACGGTGATCGTGCCGGTGTCCGGTTCCGTGCACCCGAACTCGGCGAGCACGACGATATCGTGTTCGCGGCGGACCGCGACGGCCGAAGCTCGGCGATTCCCGCTCCCTCGCGCGGGGTCGGAGCGCGACCGTTCGAAGGCCTGCGTGTCCTCGACCTGGGAGTGATCGTGTTCGGCGCCGAACTCGGCCGTCAGTTCGCGGACAACGGCGCCGACGTCATCAAGATCGAGAATTCGAACTTCCCGGACGGCTTGAGGCAGTCGCGCCGCAAGGATGCGCTCGCCGCGTCGGTAGCGTGGGGTCACCGCAATCGTCGCAGCCTCGGGCTGAACCTCCGTACGTCGGAGGGTATTCGGGTCTTCCGGGAGCTGGCTGCGGATGCGGACGTCGTGCTGGCCAACTTCAAACCGGGCACGTTGGCGTCGATGGGGTTGTCGTACGAGGAACTCGCGGCGATTAATCCCCGGATCATCGTGTCGGAGAGCAGTGCCTTCGGCAGCGACGGGCCGTGGAACACGCGATTGGGATACGGTCCGTTGGTGCGGGCCGCCTGCGGGGTCTCGGCTCTGTGGCGCTATTCGGACATCTCCGACGGGCTGTGCGACGGCTCGACGGTGTACCCGGACCATATTGCCGGGCAGGTCGCCGCGACGACGGTCTTAGCTGTGCTCATCGATCGACTCCGGACCGGGCGCGGCGCTGCTGTCGAGGTCGCCCAGGCCGACGTGGCGATCGTCGCTCTGGGCAACCAGCTTGTGGCCGAGTACCTCGACCCCGGGTCGATCACTGCTCCGGGCAACTCCGATCCCTACTCGGCGCCGTCGGGTGTCTTCGCTGCTGCTGGGGACGACGAATGGTGTGTGGTCGCGGTGCGCGACGATACCGACTGGCGGCGGCTGTGTGAGGTATTCGGACGACCCGAACTCGTCGACGACCCGCGTTTCGCGACCACCGCTGCACGCCTTGAGCATCGTGCCGAGGCCGATCGGGTCGTCACCGAGTGGATGGCTCGGCAGACCCAGACGGATGCGATGGACACGCTGCAGACCGCCGGTATTCCGGCGGGAGCGATGGTCCGGTTACCCGAGTTGCTCACGAACCCTCAACTCGTTGCGCGTGGTGCGTACACCGAACTCGAACACGAACTGCTGCCGTCCCCGTTGCCTACCGCGCGGCAGGTTGCGCACTTCGAGACGTTGCCGGTCTGGCCGTTGCGTCCGGCCCCGCTGCCGGGCCAGCAGACACGGCAGATCTGTGCATCTTTGCTCGCGATGAGCGCGGAAGAGATCGACAGACTCGTCCAGGACGGGGTATTGCAGCCGACTGAGGACGATCCGGCAATGGCAGCGGCTCGCTGATTGCGCAGCAAATTTCGTAATGAAGTCACTGCAGGAGAGCGTGATGGTTCGTTGCCCGTCAGAAGAACGGCCGATGGCGCGACGTTCTGGTGCCGTTCCATGGTCCCGAGGAGCTTTCTTCGTCACAGGCCGAATGTTCGGCGAGACTTCGCAGCTGTTCTCGATCGAGAACGTGAAGATAGCTGCTGTTGAGTCGATCCGGAGCGCACGAAGAGCGCTATCGAGCTGTCGAGCAGCCGGATGGGGTTGCCATCGGATCACCGCGGATGTCCGCAGCGGGCATCAGGGGAACGAGTTTGTCCTGGGGTGGCGCACTGTGGATACCGAGGTGATGCGTCACCGAAAACTAGTTGAACAAGATTGCATAGCACGTGAAGTCCAGGAAGTGAGACGCTGATGACCATCTCTACCGAGCTCAGAAAACTTCGGGTGATCGGCAAGGACGTGCTTGCAGACGGTGTCGTCGCAATACGGCTCGCGGACCCGGACGGAGGCCCGGTTCCCGGCTGGGACCCTGGTTCCCACATCGACATCGTCATCGACGAGTCGACCGTGCGTCAGTACTCGCTGTGCGGCGACGCCGACGACCGCACGTGCCTGACGATCGCGGTCCTGCGCGAGGAGAACGGGCGCGGCGGATCGAAATGGGTGCACGACTCGCTGCAGGCCGGCGATCTCGTGTGCGTCGGCGGTCCGCGCAACAACTTCCGGTTCAAGCCCGCGCCATCCTGCCTCTTCGTCGCCGGCGGCATCGGCATCACGCCCCTGCTACCGATGCTCCGGGCGGCCGACGCGGCGGGATCGGACTGGCGACTGCTGTACGGCGGACGTACCCGCAACAGCATGGCGTTCGCCGACGACCTCGTCGCTCGTCATCCCGACCGCGTCGACATCAGACCTCAGGACGAGTTCGGCATCCTTGATCTCGCCGCCGCGCTCGACGCCCAGGACGCCGATACCGCCGTCTACTGCTGTGG
The DNA here is from genome assembly GCF_011058195.1 of Rhodococcus sp. 14C212. NCBI lineage: Bacteria > Bacillati > Actinomycetota > Actinomycetes > Mycobacteriales > Nocardiaceae > Rhodococcus > Rhodococcus sp. 14C212. Next base: position 99,280 of record NZ_JAALEH010000008.1, read on the forward strand.
CCCGGAACCTCTCCTGCAGGCCATCGAAGACGAGTGCCACGACCGCCCCCGAATCGACCTCCATGTCGAGCGTTTTGCAGCGAAGGAACGCCCCGCCGATGCAGTTGACGGAACGTTCGAGGTCGAACTCGCTCGAGCCGGAACCAGTTTGACCGTGGACGCGAACGAATCGCTGCTCGACGCATTGCTGCGTTCGGGAATGGACGTGCCGTTCTCGTGCGGCGAAGGTATATGCGGAACGTGTGAGGTCACGGTAGTGGAAGGCGTGCCCGACCATCGGGATTCGGTCCTCACTGAGGACGAGCAAGCTGCGAACGACTCCATGATGATCTGCGTGTCCCGGAGTTGCACGGCGAAAATCGTCTTGGATCTCTAATCGGTGCGCCCGTAGTTCGTCGGGGGTTGCCCGGTAGGTCGCGAATCCCGGGTGGTGGCCGATCCGGCGTAGCGCAGACGACCCAGTGGCAGCCTCGTGCCGTTGACCAGGTCACCGGTGACATAGGTGAATGCCCGTGGGAACGCACATCCAGCCCGCGAGCTGAGGCGAGCGTTCGCCCGCGCGAGCAGGCGTGGGCGAACCGAGACCTTGGTCGATTCGGGCGGGCAGCTAGTGCCACCATTGCCGACGGCTCGGTATCTGTCTCAACGCTGTCCGTAGGCGGCGAATCCGAAGCTGCGCAACGGACTCGAAAATTAGGTGATCTGCCGCGCAGTAGGCGGCCGGGAAGATTCGCGGCCGAGGCCGAGGCGTCGGCCCGTGAACTGCCGACCCGGGCCGACGCCGCCGACCCGGTGATGCTGTCCGGAGCTGGCTCGTGAGGCCATGCCCCGAGGTATGCCGGCACAATTCCGGCGTCGACGGTGCGCCGGTGGTCGGCCGCCGACGCCATCAAACCTTCGTGCTCGGCGCGGACTGGGGGTCCCCCCGCTTGCGGGGGCGAGACCCGGCGTCCAGGCTCGGCAGCGGACACAGCCCAGTGTGCCGCCGGACGCGCTCCGGCCGATGCGGGTCCAGGCCGAGTACTCCCGACACGCCACGCCGGCGTACTTCGCCGTCCACCCCGCCGCGTGTTCGGTCGGTGCGAGCCCACCCACCGGCATCGAGCCCGTCGGCCGGCTGGTGGAGCACGTAATGACCACCGAACCCTACGCCAGCGCCCGTCGGGTGTTCTGGATTGTCGATAGCCCTGCCTCGGACCGTAACTGGGTGGAAATCTACTTCTCCGTACTACAGTGCAAGGCGCTCGGTCCCGACGACGTCCGCGACCTCGACGAGGTGGCCGGTCGTCTGGCGGCGTTCCAGGTCCGCTACAACGCTACCGCCCGCCCCTTCGGCTGGACGTTCACTCGGACCGACTCGAACGAGCTGCTCGACCGCCTCCGCCGCCACGATCCTCATGCGCCACACTCACTGGACGAACAACCCTGCCTGGTTGTGTGTCCAGCGCCGACTTCGAGTGCCTGACCCTCACGGCGACCTGATTCATACCTTATTGGTGAACCCGGCGTCTACGGTGAATGTGCCGCCAGTGGAATACTTTGCGGCGTCGGAGGCGAGATGCAGGACAAGATCGGTAACGTCGTCTGCTTCTAGCGTGCCGGCCTCGGGAATCCACAGGGGATTCTGAATATTGTCGATGATCTCGGGATGAGCTTGGATATGGTCACGGAACGCGTCGTTGTCGATCATCGGGGTATTGACGCCGGTCGGATGAACCGTGTTGAAGCGAATGTTGTGTTTCGCGTACACGTTTGCCCATGCACGCATGAGACCGACGACGCCATGCTTTGCTGCGACGTAACCCAGCGAACCGGGAGTCTCGTCGCCCATACCGCGTAGTCCGGCGCTCGAACTGGTGATGACGACTGCGCCTCCGCGACCGCTTGCCTGAAGGTGCGGAATCGCCGCATAGACAGTATTGAATACTCCCGACAGCATGACCTCGACAGCATCGTGAAAGGCGGGGATGGTCCGGCTCTCCGCGCCGACGATAGGCATGATGCCGGCGTTGGCGAGGACGATGTCGAGCCGGCCGAATTCGTCGACCCCGCCTTGGATCAGTCGGGTCACGGCGTCGAGGTCGCGGACGTCCGCTTGGTGTAGCGAGGCTCGTCGGCCATGCATCTCGATCAATCGCGCGGTTTCGTCGAGATCAGCCGGTGTTGCCAGCGGGTACGGGACCGATTCGATGTTCGCGCAGATGTCGAAGCCGATGATGTCGGCGCCCTCTTTGGCCATGCGCACGGCGTGGGACCGTCCCTGTCCGCGCGCGACGCCGGAGATCAGGGCGACTATTCCCTACGGTCACAATGTTACCGTTTCGACGACTGCGTATTCATCTAAGTTGAGCTCCTCTTATCAGGAAGACATCCCCATGACTGCTACATCAGACAAGTCCACGGTTCTTCCCGGTCACTTACTGATCGGGAATGAGCGACTGACCTCGGCCTCGGGGGGCAGCTTCGATCACGTCAATCCCAGTACGGGACGAGCTCAGCGGTCGCTCCCGTTGGCCGGCCTGGCAGAGATCGACCGCGCAGTCGATATCGCTCGCGCCGCCTTGCCCGCGTGGTCACGCTGGAACCCCGTGGAACGACGACGCGTGCTGCAACGTTTCGCCGAGCTGATCCGGGCGGAATCCGAGAATCTCGCAGTTATTGCGTCGCTGGAAATGGGTGCGCCTATAACCCAATCACCGTTTCTCGTAGATTGGGGTGCGGACTGGATCGAAGAGGCAGCCGGCTGGGCGGACCGACTTCACGGCGACGTATCCCCGTTGTCTTCACGCAACGTCCATGAGTACACCTCGGTCGAGCCGATCGGCGTCGTTGCTGCGCTACCATCGTGGAACGCATCGGTCGGTGCCTTCGGCATGACTATCGCCGCACCGCTGGCAGCGGGGTGCACAGTGGTGGCAAAGCCCTCAGAACTTGCGCCCTTCGCTGCTCTCCGAATCGGGGAGATCGCTCTCCAGGCAGGCGTGCCGGCCGGGGTCCTCAATGTGGTGACCGCTGGGATCGAGGCATCGGAAGCACTCGTCTCTCACCCAGGCGTGGACAAGATTACGTTTACCGGCGGGCCGAGTACCGCCCGCCGGATCGCAGAGGTAGCAGCACAAGCATTGACGCCAGCCGTCTTCGAGTTGGGCGGCAAGTCTGCGAGTCTCATCTTCGCGGACGCGGACATCGATCGCGCCCTCTCGATGGCGACAATGGTGGCTATGAACGCTGGCCAGGCATGCACGTTGGGCACTCGTATCCTGGTGCACGAGTCGCGTCGAGACGAGTTCATGGAAAAACTCGTAGCCGCGGTGAGTTCAATCCCGATCGGTGACCCATTCGCCGAGGGTATTGCCATGGGCCCCGTGATCAGTGAGAAGGCAGTCGACCGGATAACGGGCATGGTCGAGCGAAGCCGGACCTACGGCGAAGTCATCACCGGGGGCGAGCGATGCGGTGGCGAGTTGGCTGACGGTTTCTTCCTCAGCCCGGCCGTCGTCGCCCTCCCCTCGAATTACGTCGAGTTAGCGCGAGACGAGGTCTTCGGCCCTGTACTGGGCGTGCAGACCTTCGTAGACGAGGAAGAAGCCGTCACCATCGCCAACGACTCGGATTTCGGTCTGGCCGGTTACCTCTTCACCTCCGACATCTCAACGGCGCACCGAGTGGCCGGAGCGCTCGACACCGGCAACGTCGGCGTCAACGGTGGGTGGGCGCCCGCAGGTCCCCAGATGGGGTTTGGTGGCCGTAAACAAAGTGGATATGGCATCCAGGGCGGGTTGCGCGGAACTCTGGAGTTCGTATCTTTCAAGTCAGTACAGATCGCACTCTGAGAACAGCGAATTACATTGTGGCAACGGTAAAATTGTGCAGGGCGGCATCGACTACTCTGTGGCGAGTGAAGCCGATCTGCATCGGACGGACGGAATGAGTTCACGCACCAAGATCGACACCGAGCCTCGCCTAGGGTTCGCCTGAATCCACCGAGGTGATGCCGAAGCCCGTTCCGACCGGGTGAGTGAAGGTGGGGGCAGTTGCGGGCATGCAGCGACCGCTGGTCTGCCCAGCTCTTCCACGGTGCGGTTCCGGTCGTGCCGTCTCGGCCGGTCGCTCAGTGCTCAGGCAACTGTTGGCGAACTGAGGCCGATGGTGTTGGCCTACAAGAGAAGACACGCGCCCGCCCACGGCAAGCGCGCCGGTAGCCGCAAGATCGACTTTAATTGCGGTCGACGCAATCGCGCCGGGAGGTTGACGAGCCTACGTCGAAACGTCGCCTCACGAACCGAAGAATGTCGATCACCTGTAAGAACATTGACGGCGCGCACCAGGCTGTGTGCGAGCGTGGGCGTCGTAGGTGGAATCACCTCGCACCACGATGGCCTCGGTTGCGCTCGCTGCTCAGGCGGTGACGCTCGTCTGGGCGAGCACTCGACCTGCACCTTTACCGGAACCGGCGTTACCGGCTCCTCGTGCATGTCGGCGATGATCAGCGGGGAGTGGGTCATTAGCTCGGGCATGCGTAGCACTAATCCAAGAATAGAAGGAGTCGTCATGAGGGCATGGTTATTCGACGGACCGAAGAAACCGCTGCGGCGCGCGGACGTCGATGTCCCGGTTCCTGCGCCGGGAAATGTCCTGATCAAGGTGCGCGGCGCCGGGCTTTGCCATAGTGACGTCGGATTCCTCGACGGCACTCTTCATGTGCCTGTGCAGTCACAGCTTTCGATTGTTCTCGGTCACGAGGCGGCTGGAGAGATCGCGGCCGTTGGTGACGGAGTCGCCGAATGGCACGTGGGCGACAAGGTTGTTGCTGCAGGTTCCTTGGATGACTGTCCTGGCGGTACTCGCGATGGGGCTTACGCCGACTACTTCACCGCGACAGCCTCCCGTCTGGTGAGGCTTCCGGAAGGAACTGATTGGGGCCAGGCCGCGGCGTCCACCGATGCCGGAGTGACATCCTACTTCGCGGTCGTCGCACGGGGCGGTGTCAGAGCGGGAGATCGTGTGGGTATCGTCGGACTCGGCGGACTCGGTCTAACCGGTGCCCGGATCGCGGTGCTCAGAGGCGCAACAGTTTTCGCTGCCGAACCGCGAGAGGAGACTTGGGAACTCGCCCGGGCCGCGGGAGTAGATCGGATCGTGACGGATGTGTCGGAGTACGAGGGCTTGAACCTGGATGTCGTCGTCGATTTCGCCGGCTTCGGCACCACGACGAACGGCGCGGTGAAAGCGGTCAAGCCAGGCGGCGTTGTTGTCCAGGTCGGCCTCGGCCTCTCCGAGTTCCCCATTCAGACCTGGGATTGGGTCATGAGGAACGTCACCTTGGTGGGGTCTACCCCGGATGGCGACCCGGAGCATCTTCGAGCGGTAATTGAGATGGTTGCCTCGGGGAACCTGTCGTTCCCGCTCGAAGCTATCGATTTCGAGGACATTCCCGAGGGGCTGCGCCGACTAGCGCGCGGCGAGGTGACCGGTCGCTTGTACGCGGCACTCCCGGAGTAGCCGAAAAATCCGAGCGGCAAACGTCCGAGATGGTCCCTACGCTGTCTGTTAGCCGGGTGATGACCACCACCGCTGCTGGTCGGAAGCTAATGGGTGGGGACCCGTAAGAGGGAGCCGGCCCCCCAGGTTGGTGAGTGTGACGGTAGTGCTGGTCTGAGGTTGCTCTTTGAAGGCGGACACCGGATTCCATGCGGCGAGCGACAGCGTTAACGCCAAGCCTGAATTCACCGACGTCATGCCGAAGCCCGTTCCGGCCGGGCGAGTGGAGGTGGGGGCAGTTGCGGGCATGCGGTGACCGCTGGTCTGCCCAGCTCTTCCACGATGGGGTTCCGATCGGTCCGTCTCGGCGGGTCGGTCTATGTTCAGGTGGTCGAGGGCGGGCGGTGGTCGATAGCGTTGGCCCACAGTCGAAGCCAGGCGCCCAACCAGGGCCAGTGCGTGGGTCGCCGCAAGCGCGGTTTTCGTTGCGGTCGACACCATCGGGCCGGAACGTTGACGATCTTGCGCCGCAGCGGCGCCCCCAGGCGCCCACATGCCCAGCACCTGCAAGAACGCCGGCCGCGCCCAGCAGAGTATGGGCAAGCGCCGCGCAGAGCACCCACGCCGAGTGCGCCCCGACGACATGTGCGCCAGAAGGCCGTCGATGAGATCGGCGAAAACGGTTTCGATGACCGCGTGCCGGCGATGGGTGACATCGGCATCGGCGCCGGGGCGGTGGTGACGGCGGAAAACGGGTGATATCGCCACACCGGGACGCCCCCACGGACTTCGTCCAGGGAGGGAACCCGCGCGTCGGGGAAGCGGGCGTCTTTGACGCGGCGCACGATCAACCGGGCGGTGACCGGAGCCTTAGTGGAAGCGAAAGCAGTGTAGGTGGTTTCGGCGACCTCGGCGTCTTCAGGCCCACGCTCCGGTGTCAGGGTCGCGGGCCGCACCCTGATTTTTCACCGGGGTCCACGCCTCGTCGGTAACCGCGTCGATCGCGCGCTGGACCGCGGTGTTCTTGGCCAGGACGAGCAAGAAGTACACCTTTGCGCGCAGGCACGCCGAGATGACCCAGCGGGTGCCGGACGCGGAATCCGCGCGGACCACGAGGGTCCCGGTCGCGCCGGCCTGGCGGGCGGTGGCGATGGCCTGGGTGACCATCCGACCTGCACCTTTACCGGAGCTGGCTTTGCCGGCGCGCAGTCGCATGCCGGTGATGATCGGCGCGGAGTCTGCCGTTCTGAGCGTCGTCGCCAGCGGGGACAGGCCTGTGCGCAGGCGCTGTGTGCTGGCGATCTTCGTGTGCCTGTAGGAGGCGCCTTGCTTGGTGTGGCTGTAGACCGGGCGCAGCAGCGAGTCGATGTCGATGCACGCCCGCTCGGCCAGATGGGGCAGGATCTCGACCCGGCCGGTGAGTGCAATCAGGTGTTCTCGGAGCACGGATTCGAGTTGGCGGACATGACCGAATCCGAACTCGCGCAGCAGTGTTCCCACGGTTGATGGTGCGTAGACGCCTGCGAACAGGTGTGTCATGGCGCCCGAACGCAGCAGGTCGACATCGTTGATGCTGTGACGGCCGGGTCCGTTGCCGTAGGACGGGCTTTGTCCCGTCCTACGGCAACGCGCAATACTTGTCAGTATGGTTGCATCCCCTGTGATTACACCGGATTCGGTGAGTTCGCGAGGGGCATGCATCAACGCTTCTTGCGCAGCTCGTCCACATTCCTGCTCTCTTCAGAGTTGCTCCAAGCGCTCGTGTGCTTTTCCCATGGTCCCCAGTGCAGCGCAGTGCAGGCAGGTGGTGGTGGTCAGTTTCTTGTTCGCATGTTCGAGTTCGCTTGTGAGTCGGGCGATCGTCCTGTCCGGCGGTGAGTTTGCCGATCTTCTCGCCGAGTTTGGTGCCGTCGAGGACGCCGGCGTCGCGTTGTTACGCCATTCGCTGATCAGCGGGGAGTACAGGCCTTCGCCGCGCAGGTACGCGCCGCCTCCGCCCATCTGGCAGGCCTGCTCCTACGCGGCGAGATGGGCCGAGCTTGTCGGCGGCGCTGAAGGCGCGGCGTTGCGGGCCGTCGGCGCGGGGATGCGAGGGGTCCATCTGGTCATTGTCCTCGACCGGAACCATGCCGGAAATCGTCATCGTGGGGTTGATCCGTATCTCGCCCTGCAGACGGGGCTGGTGTGAACCGCTGGACTAATGGGAGGTATCAAGCCTGGCCGGTCCGGCAGACTTGATACCTGGTGGCCGCTGGCGGATGAGCACTTTCTTGGACTGGACCCAACCCGGGAGTCCTGAGTTGAGACCGTGCCTCCATCGGCGTGCCAGGAGGTCTGCATCGCTGATGGGATGTCGTGCCCGACCGAAGGTCGTGAGCACTCCGACCATTAGTCCGCGAACCGACTTCCTGCAGGCCGCCGCCGGGTAATACTCGAGGTTTCGTGGGAGGTGTGTGAGTTGCTGTTCATCGGAGACGACTGGGCCGAAGACCACCACGATGTGGAGGTCCAGGACGAACAAGGCCGCGTCCAGCGGCGTGAACGATTGCCGGAAGGGATAGCGGGAATCCGTGGGTTCGGCGAACTCGTCGGACGGTTCGTCGACGATGATACCGAGTTCTCCGACGTACTGGTGTGCATCGAAACGGACCGCGGACCGTGGGTGCAGGCACTGCTGGCGACCGGTTACCGCGTATTCGGTGTCGACCCGAAACAGGCTGCGCGACACCGGGAAATACTCGGAAGCTCCGGCGCTAAGAGCGACAAGGGTGACGCACACGCCCTCGCCGACATGGTCCGAACCCGCCGCAATCAGCTACGCGAGGTCGCTGCCGATTCCGAGGTCGCGGAGGCGGTCAAGGTCGTCGCCCGCGCCCACCAGACGTTGATCTGGGAACGCACCCGACACATGCTGCGTCTGCGGGTGGCGCTGCGCGATTACTTCCCCGCCGCACTCGAGGCCTACACGCCGTTCGGGCTCACCTCCACGCCCGTGTTGATCCTGTTGGCCAAGGCCCCGACCCCGGAGGCCGCAGCCAAGCTCACCCTCCGGCAGATCGCCGCCGCGTTGAAGGGACGCCGTGACATCGACGCCAAAGCGGCGGCGATCCAGCAGGTACTGCGCGCCGAGCACCTCGGCCAACCCGCCGCGGTGGCCACGGCATATGCGGCGACGGTCCGGTCGCTCGTTGCGATCCTGACGACGTTGAACACCGAGATCGCGAACCTCGAGAAAGACGTGACGGCGCATTTTGGCCAGCACCCGGACGCTGAGATCCTGCTCAGCCAGCCCGGTCTCGGCGTCGTTCTCGGTGCCCGGGTGCTCGCCGAGTTCGGGGACGCACCCGGCCGCTACACCAGCGCGAAGGCACGCAAGAACTACGCCGGAACCAGTCCGATCACCAGGCAGTCCGGCAAAACGCGAGTGGTCTCCGCCAGGCACGTACACAACGATCGGCTCGTCGACGCAGTACACATGCAAGCATCCTGCGCGATCTTGCACGATGATCAGGTCCGCGCCTACTACGACCAGCTCCGCGCCCGCGACGTCAGCCACAACGCCGCCCTGCGGCAGATCGGCAACCGGCTCGTCGGCATCCTCCACGGCTGCCTCAAGACTCACACCGCCTACGACCAGGCGACCGCTTGGTCGCACCGTCAGGCCACCGTTGCTGCTTGACATCCGCGGTCCAGGGATGTCTCAACTCAGCCTGACACGCAGGGGACAATTCTCAATCCTGCACTGCGATCATTTATTTGCTCTGTCTGGGTGGCCTTGCCTTCTAGCGTCGCCGACCACTTGTGTGTTCGGTACTCTCGACGAGTCGATGCAGTGGGACCGGTACGGACGATCTCGTCAGGCAAGTATTGTCACAAGCACGGCCACCCCTGTCAGGAACACGAGCAGGGACAGCACTAGCGGAGTGAGGCCGGTTCGCCCCCGTGGACGTTGTCGAATACCAACCGTATGGGAATAGCGGGTCTGCCCCTCCTTGAGTATCGAGCCACCGAGCAGTGCGGTACAGGCGAGCACCACGACGAGCCCTAACCCCCGGTCTACCCCTGTGACGCGCACGATGACGGCAACACCGGCTATCAGAGATAGTGCTGTTCGCTGCCAGGACAGTGTTGTTCGTTCATTCGCCAATCCCACGTCTTGGCGCATTACAAGGCCACCGTGATGATCAGTGCAGATACCACCGTGAGCGCTGAGAGACCGATACCGAAGCGGAACCCCGGAAGCGGTTCTCCTCGCCGAATCGCAATCTCCGCTCTGGCCCACCGCAGCCAGGAGGTCACAGCAATTATCATGCTCGCGCCGACCAGCAGTATCCCCAGCAGTCTCTGCAGAGAATGAGGCAATGACAGGTTCACAATATCCAACGGCGCCCCCGCCGCCAACAGAGCAAAGGATGTTCGAATCCACGCAAGGAAGGTGCGTTCGTTGGCGAAACTGAAGCGATAATCAGGCTCTGTCCCTTCTCGATACACCCAGCTCGGCCACGGTGTGTCACGACTCATGAACATTGACCCTTTCGTTATCGGATTGCGCGGTCCATGCGAGCAGCGCATCTGGAGAAGAGCCAAGGACATCTTCGGCACAGACACGAATCCCTGACTGCAGCAGTGGATGCTACGCCAAACCGTTGACAATTAATCCCAATGCCTTTAGTTTCAAGTCATGACGCAGATCACTTCACGAGAGCGGATGATCGACGCCGCTGAAGAACTGATCGCCGAAGGCGGAATCGCAGCCATGACTCTGCGTCAGGTCCACGCACGAGCAGGCCAATCCAATCGGGTTGCGGCGCAGTACCACTTTGGCTCGAAGTCTGGACTGATCGCGGCAGTGGTGGAACGCCGGATGTCGATAATCAATGAGCACCGGCGGGTCATACTGAGCCGTATAGGGCAAGCCGGGAGGGCCGTGACATCCAGAGAGCTCGTCGAAGCTCTGACCATTCCGTTCGTGCAGGAAACCGTGATGCGCAAGACCAGTTATTACGCAAGATTTCTGGTGCAGTGCATGAACGATCCGCTCTTCGTGGACATGATTTACGAGAAATCCTATGCCGACACTGTTCGAGAAGTGATGGATCGGCTCGTCGAGCGGAGCCCGCTACCGGTGGAGACAGCACGAAACCGTGCCATGAACATGGCACACTTGATCGCGGTTACCGTCGCCCGGATCGAAGGCTCCATCACCGAGATCGACGATCTTCCAGCGAGAATCACCGATCTCGTCGACTCTTGCGTTGGCCTTTTCGAAGCTCCGACCACCCTCGTCGGCCTGTAGGGCAGACCGTCCTACTGATTACCGGTTAGCTCTCTGCCTAATCGCAATCAATGATCGTGCACAGCGTGTTGCACCATGTGGCGCGCCGTGAGCGATGTGCACGGCTGCGACAGTTTTCTGTTGTCTGGCTCCGAACAGGCACATTCATGCTCCGCGAGCAGTTCGGGGCGCCGTGCCCCGTACCTCAAACACATCCCCCATCTGGCTATTTCGCCATATCTACAACCGAGAAGGAATCTCATGTTGCGCCAGCACTCCATCACGCCCGACTTCGTTGCCGCCGTGGGGCTGGGACCGATCCTGTCACGCTTGTCCACGGACTCATTCGGTCCGCAGACCTACGACCGAATCACGGTCACTCCCGCGACTCCGACGATCGGTGCCGAGATCAGCGGGGTCGACCTGGGCAACCTCGATGAGGACACGCTTGCCGAAGTCGAGCGTGCACTGCTCGAGTGGAAGGTCCTGTTCTTCCGAAACCAGCACATCACCCGCGAGCAGCACCGGCCACTTCGCCACCCGCCTCGGCGAGATCGAAATCCATCCCTTCTTCCGTCACGCGCAGCCCGGTCAGACCGCGGCAGACGTCAACACGCTCGCGCGCGACACAAATAATGCCGGCTTCGAAAACAACTGGCACAATGACGTCACCTTCCTCGAAACCCCCTCCAGGGCAGCGATTCTCCGGGCTATCGAGATCCCTCCGGTGGGCGGCGACACGTTGTGGGCCGACATGGGCGCCGCATACGACGCCCTCACCGACGAGGTGAAGGAGCGCCTCGATACACTTCGTGCCGAACACGACTGGATCCATACCTTCGGCCGCTATATGCAAGACGAGGTGCGTGAGGCGTTCCGCGTGGACCACCCGCCGGTGGAGCACCCGGTGATTCGGGTCGTCCCGGAAACCGGACGGCGGGTGTTGTTCGTCAACGCCCTGTTCACCACCCGCCTCGTCGGTCTCTCCCACCAGGAGTCGGATGACCTGCTCGACGGTCTGTACCGCCACATCCAGCGGCCGGAATTTCAGGTTCGTCTCAGATGGCAGCCCGACACGATTGCCCTGTGGGACAACAGGTCCTGCCAGCACTACGCAACCAGCGACTACTTCCCTGCCCGACGCGTGATGGAACGTATTTCCGTCGTCGGCGAGCGCCCCATCGGGGCGTCGTCATGATCACGAACGTATCGGTGAAAACTTGCAACCGGTCTCACGGATCGTACCGTACCGATGGAGGGTTCTGATGGCGCCGCATCCAGGGGAAGCCTCTTCCCCACCCGTATCGCCCACCGTCGACATGTCGGCCCCGACCATGCGGTCGACCGCCGACGACATGTCCAAACGCCGCTCGATCACCATCGTTTTTCTGCTCGTCCTGCTGATCGAGGTCTTTTCGTTCGAGTTCATCATGATTGCGCCGGCGCTTCCGAACATCGCCGCGCACTTCGGCGTTACCAGCGTGAGTGTCGTGTACGCCATCGGACTGCTGGTGGGCGCGGTCGTGGTCCCGGTCTTCGCCAAGCTTGGTGACAGATATGGCAAGAAGAAGGTATTGCTCGGCGCGTCCGGTGCCGTCGCCGTCGGTGCCGTCGTCTGCATCGTCGCCCCGACCTTCGAGATTTTACTGCTGGGGCGAGCGGTGCAGGGCATCGGCATGATCGGTTCGGTGATCACTTACGGACTGATTCGTGACCTTCTGCCGCCGCAGTTCGTCCCTCTCGGTATCGGCGGCATCGGAGTCGGATTCGGTGTCGCTGGCCTGCTTGGCCCACTACTCGGCGGCTGGCTGATCGACAACAGCGGATGGCAGGCAGCCTTCTGGTTTTTGCTCGTATACGTCATCATCACCGGCCTGCTGGTAGCGGTGTTCGTACCGGAAACCGATGTGCGTGCCCGCCACAAGGTCGACTACCGCGGTGCACTCATTCTCGGTGTCGGGGTAGGCCTTCTCATGTACGCCGCCACGTTCGAAAACTACCGGATTGCGGCGGCAGTCGTGGGGCTCATCGCTTTGATCAGCTTCTACTTCATCGAGCGGAGGACCACTGAACCGCTGATCTCGTTTCGTCTACTCGCCCACCCCCCGGTATGGACAACCCTCGCGGTCTGCGCACTCCTGGGCGCAGCCATCGCCGCCGGAAACGGAATCCTCCCCCAAATGCTACGGGCAACCTCCTCCCCAGGCTCCACCGTGCCGGGCATGGGCTTGACCGCCATGGAATACGCGCTCTACCTCGGCATCCCGATAGGATTGAGCGGCGCATGCACCGGCATTGCCGCCGGCTGGTGCAGCCGCCGATGGGGTCCGCGTCTTCCCCTCCTCGCCAGCGGGACGTTCTGGCTGGCCGCCTGTGGGCTCCTGGCCGGGGGAATCGCCACGAGCGTTGTCACGGTCATAACCGTGGGACTCCTCCTCGGTATAGGGCAAGGCTGCTACTACGCGTCGTCGGGCAATATGTTGATCGAAGCCGTACCGGCGACCTCCCAAGGCATCGGTGCTTCGATGAAGTTCCAAGCAGAGCAACTGTCCGGCTCGCTGAGCCTAGCGGTCTTCGGACTCATCTTGGCGTCCTCGGTCCAAGGCATCGACCCGCAGACCTCCATGGTCCAGTACGACATGAACGGGTTCAAAATCGTGTTCCTCATACTGGCTCTCGTCTGCGTCGCCGGCGTTGCTGGAGTACTTCGAATGAAACACGGTCGTACCCCGGCCAGTGGCGGTACCCTCTCCGACCGGCCAGAAGTCGTCGACCTCGAAAACACCCACTGATCGGCTGCATCCGAGATCGACCGTGACTCCCACGGCCCCGGACGGTGCGTTACCCGCCGCCCGGGGTCTAAGAGCGGTCTACGAGAGCAACTGAAAACTCGGTAAGCGTCGGCGTATGACAGGGGAGATACGGCGAACTCCTGGTAGGTCAGTGAGTGCTTACTTCCCTGCCCTACCAGGAGCTCGCTTGTCATCTTCACCTATCGCGCTGTGCCCGCCATGTTCTACCCCTGATCAGCTCGGTGGACACCGGTGCGGGGTGTACCCGTCGTCGTCGGTGACCGACGCACAATGGGCACTGCTCGAGCCTCTGCTCCCACCTTTCGGCAACACCGAAGTTCGAGGTAGTCGCGGTTGCGTCCATCAGGATGGTGTACGAGCCGGATCGGATCCCGATGACCGGCGTGTCGTAACCGGACGAAAGACGGTCACCGCGTGATTCTTCGAGAGAGCTACCAACTCGACTCGACGAAAGAGCACGCGATGACCACTGCCCACGATATCGACCTCCGTCAGCTTGTCGAAGACCGACTCACCGGCGCCAGCCCCGACCTGCTGCGCGAGCTGCTGACGATGTTCATCCACGCCCTGATGGGCGCCGAGGCCGACGCCCTGTGCGGCGCCGGCTACGGCCAACGCTCGGACGAACGCGTCAACGTCCGCAACGGGTACCGGCACCGCGACTTCGACACCCGCGTCGGCACCCTCGACGTGGCCATCCCCAAGCTGCGGTCCGGCTCGTACTTCCCGGACTGGTTGCTGCAGCGGCGCAAGCGGGCCGAACGTGCCCTGACCTCGGTCGTTGCGACCTGCTACCTGCTCGGGGTCTCGACCCGGCGGATGGAGAAACTCGTCGACACCCTCGGGATCACCTCGCTGTCGAAGTCCCAGGTCAGCGTGATGGCGAAAGATCTCGACGCCCAGGTCGAGGCCTTCCGGAACCGACTCCTCGATCAGGGTCCGTACACGTTCGTCGCCGCCGACGCCCTGGTGCTCAAGGTCCGCGAGAACGGGCGGGTGGTGAACGTGCACGCCCTGGTCGCGGTCGGGGTCAACGCCGACGGCTACCGCGAGATCCTGGGGCTGGACGTCACCTCCGGCGAGGACGGCGCCGGCTGGCTGACCTTCTTCCGGGGCCTGGTGGCCCGCGGCCTGACCGGGGTGAAGTTGGTGACCTCCGATGCGCACGCCGGCCTCGTCGCGGCGATCGGCGCCACCTTGCCCGGCGCCTCCTGGCAGAGGTGCCGCACCCACTACGCGACCAACCTGATGGCGGTGACCCCGAAGTCGTCGTGGCCCTGGGTGAAGACGCTGCTGCACTCGGTGTACGACCAGCCCGACGCGGATTCCGTTCACGCCCAATATGATCGAGTGATCGATGCGCTCGAGGCGAAGCTGCCGAAGGTGGCCGAGCACCTCGACGCCGCCCGGGTCGACCTGTTGGCGTTCACCGCGTTCCCCAAGCAGATCTGGCGGCAGATCTGGTCCAACAATCCGCGACTCAACAAGGAGATCCGCCGCCGAACCGATGTGGTGGGGATCTTCCCGGACCGCACCGCTCTGATCCGACTTGTCGGGGCGGTGCTGGCCGAACAGCACGACGAGTGGATCGAAGGCCGCCGCTACCTCGGACTCGACGTACTCGCCCGCTCCCGCACCGACAAGCCCGCCGACAACGTCACCGAGGACACCGAGGAGGTGACACCGGCCTTGACCGCCTGATCCACCGACGAGGAATCACGCGACGACGTCGTACACCACCTCACGGGACTTGACCGTAGTCGCCCCGAAAGCACTGCCGTCGGGTGGTTCTCGGCGTGATCTTCTACGTCGCACGGGGTAGCATCGCCTGGCGACAACTGCCGTCGGAGTTCCCGCCGGCGACCACCGTGTGGGCCATCTCCACCCGCTGGGTCCGGGCGGGGGTGACAAGACGCGCCAGGCCGCGGGGTACTGCTGCGGCGTCGGGCGCGGGCGCATTCGGCGACGCGAGGTCGACGGGGAATGCAGAGACGGTCACGCTCGTCGAGGCCTGATCGCGTCGACCACTCCGGCAGCCATAATTTCCCACGTGGTCCATGGCCCCTCGCCGGTACCGCAGTTCCCTGTGCCGACGACCCCTGGGAGCTCGAAACTCAGCGGAGCATGGTTACCGACGACGCCTCGTCGTTCGGGTACGGCTGATCGTTAGGGAATCCTGACGCTGAGACGTGTTCCTCGGGAGGCCGGGTCGATCATGTCCATGCTGGTCGCAGGTCGAATCGACTGGCGGGCGGACGCACCGCCAGCAGCTCGACCGGGTGGAGAAGGCGAAATGATCGGGGAAAGCGAAGGTCGTGGCCGTGCGATTCGACCTCAACAGGGACCCGGCCGACCCGGGAGGCTCCACGCGGAAGGTCTGTTCACGGCCCCCGGCCCACGCGCACGACCAGAGCCGAATGACGCCTGCCGGGGACCAAGATGCCGGCCGAGCTGCTGGGTACGCAGACGAATGCCGTCGCGGCGAGCATCACCGCATCGGCCGCGACCCTCGATCTGCCACAGTTGTCGAACTTGTTGGCCGAGTTGTCCCGGTCCCAGGGCGCCGACGACCTGGCTGCCCTGGTTGGGGAACGGCTAAGTGCCGCAAGCTCTGTCGCCTCCGGTGCGCACACCAACTACCACGACTTGGTGGTCGACAACGCCGGCCGTACCGCCACCTCGTGACCCGCGGACTGGGTCACCCTGCTGAGCGCACGTGCGACATGAGTCGCCGCGCCCACGATCTCGCCGCCCGGTGGACCTGGTGCACCCGCTGCCGACACCGCGGCTCTCACGCTCGCGGTGAGTCGAATGCGGTCCGCACACGTCACCACCGAGAACGAGCAATGGCAGTGTTCGTCTGTCCGCACACCGACGTTTCGGCCCTCTTGGACACCATTCACATTCGTGGGGAAGCGGCGTGAGCGACCGGGACGTGTTGCATCTGCAGGCGGCGGGTTCAGTCACGGCGGTGGGGGAGGGCAGGCGATGAATAGGCTCACTGCAGTCGGCGTCTTCTCCGCTCTCGGCCCGTGTTCGGGACCGCTACGGCTGGATTCGAGGGAGCGGCTTCCGTGCCGTCCTCGCCTTCCGGGGTCCTCGGCGATACCGGCGCTGCGACTCCCGGTGTCGAGGAACTGATCGCGCACTTTGCGGTGGTCTTTTGTCGCGTCAGCGAGCGCCGACCACCTTTCGACTCTGCGGAATTCGTGCGGGTTCGTCCGGAACCGCGGCGCTCCCTTTGCAGCCGGTCCGTTCCTCGATGCGGGTCTCGGACACCGCGGCGTGGATGCGTCGGCCTCCGAGATGGCGGATATTCCCATATGGAAGTCGGTCTCACGGTTCGCCATTTGTGCAGGGAGATGAGCCGCAACTGCCGGAAAACAATATGGCACATGTGCTACACATCGATCATCTGGTGCACATGATCGATGCACTTGTCGGGTATGCGTCGGCGTAGCGCGAGCCGCCGCAGTTGGGGCATTGCTCTCTATTCCCGGTAGGGGAGATGTGTTGCTCTCGGGAGTGCGGCCCTGGTCGACCGGGATAGAGGTGTGCCGGTGGTACGGCGGTAGAGGGTGGAAGACCTGTTTGTTGGTGGGCGAGCGGGTACGGCCCTACGGCTCCGATGATCCGGGCTCGGGCGGCGAGTGTTTCCGGGACGGTGCCGACCGGGGTGCACTCGTGGGGCGGATTCGTGCGCCGCCACCGGATCGTCGGCGGCGGGGTGTGGGTGGGGAGCTCGGCCGAAGCCGACCGCGCAGCAGATGGCCGAGTTGCTGGGGGGTGTCCGAGCCGACGGTCAAGCGGTTGATCTCGTGGGGGAGTGGTGCGGGAGACGATCGACACCGGGCATCGTCCGCTGCCCCACAATGCCAACGACGTACAGACACAAGCGCATTCGATCCGCGGGGATGTACTGCTCGAGGTCAACGAGGCGGCCGCGGGGAAGGCCCCCGCATCGCGATGCAGTAGAAGATCATCGACGACGAGTTTGCCGGCGCCCGAGATACGCTCGCGGAGTCGATCGATACTGGACCGGTCCGCCGACATCTATGACGGCACCCAGCGCCACCACCAGCGCCTCGCGCGCTGGCCGCGGTGCAGGTCAGTGACCGGCCAGCGCCGCTGCGCTCGCGGCCGGCAACACGCCGGCTCAGCCTGGATCCACCGATGAGGTGACGGTGAGCGTGTCGTAGAACGCGAGAGCCCCTGCAGGGCAGGAGAATCTGAGTTACCACACAAAGATTCCGGCACCAGGACAGGGGCATCTCGCAGGTGAAAGCATCTCACACCGTCACCCCCGTTTTCGACGATCCGAATCTCGTGTCGGCCGCCGGACTGGTTCCGGTGATGCGGCTCGCCGAGACCGCCGGCCTGCACGAACTCCTCGACCGGCACCTGAGCGTCGACTCACCGAACCCGGCCGTCAAGTCCGCGAGCATCGTCGCCGGCCTGCTCGCCGGCGCGGACAGCATCGACGATCTCGACCTCCTGCGACACGGAGCGATGGAGAAGGTGTTCGGCGGGGTGCGAGCGCCGTCGACGCTCGGCACGTATCTGCGCTCGTTCACGCACGGTCACGTGCAGCAGGTCGACGCCGTCGCGGCTCGACTGCTCGCCGGCCTGACCGCGCGGGTGCCGGGCCTGCTCGCCGGCGCGGACCGGATGGTGTTCGTCGATGTCGACGACACGATCCGTGAGGTGCACGGCTACTCCAAGCAGGCCGCGGCGTTCGGGTATTCCGGGGTCCGCGGCTTGAACACCCAGTTGGCGGCGGTATCGACGCCGGCCACGGCCCCGGTGATCGCCGCCGCCGGACTGCGCCGCGGCAACACCGCCTCGCACACCGGGTGCGGCCGCCTGCTCACCCAGGCCATCGGCACCGCCCGCACCGCCGGAGCGAGTGGGCAGATTCTGGCGCGGGCGGACTCGGCGTACTTCTGCCACGCGTTCGTCGGCGCCGCCCAGAAGGCCGGGGCCTGGTTCTCGGTGACCGCGCGGATGAACCCGCAGATCAGGGCCGCGATCACCTCGATCGACGAGGCCGCATGGGTTCCGATCGAGTATCCCGACGCCGTCTGGGACGAGGACGAACGGAGGTGGGTGTCCGACGCCGAGGTCGCCGAAACCGAGGTCACGATCTTCACCTCCCGCCGCATGCGTGAGCACGTCACCTGCCGGCTGGTGGTGCGCCGCGTCAAACGCCTGAACCCGGCCGACACCGGGCAGGGCGAGTTGTTCACCACCCACCGCCACCACGCATTCGTCACGAACTCGACGCTGACGCTGGTCGAGGCCGACGCCCGGCACCGCGACCACGCGATCGTCGAGCAGGTCATCGCCGAACTCAAGGACGGTCCGCTCGCGCATCTGCCGTCGGGGAGGTACGCGGCGAACGCGGCGTGGCTCGCACACGCGGTGGTCGCGTTCAACCTCGCCCGCGCCGCCGGGGTCGCCGCATCGGGGCGCCATGCCCGCGCCCGCTGGGCGACACTGCGCACCCACCTGATCAACATCCCCGCCCGGATCGCATCGTCCGGCCGCCGGTTGACCTTGCACCTGCCCACCCACTGGCCGTGGGAGTCGGCCTGGCGCACCCTGTTCGCCGCCGCGACCAGCCCGCCACCGGTCGCCAGCTGACCACCGGCCCCACGGGCCCCGACCGAGGACATCAGTGGAAGTGCCGAGCAGACCGGCGGGTCGCCCGTGCCCTCAATCCGGCACCGTCCCCGAAATCAATCGGGCGTCAGGCCCGAATCAACGCCGGTGGATCAGGGCTCAGACGGAGGCGGCGTATGCCCGGGGCGCTATCCGCGCGTTTGGCACGCTGGCTCGGGGTGGCGGTGCATGACGTACTTCGATCACCAGGTCCCGCCGGAGAGCATGGGGAGGAGCAGCATACGAAGACTATGGTCGCCGGGCTTGAGTCGGCGTTCGGCACGTTCAACGAGCACAACCCCAACTCCGAGCCGGTGACCGTCGTGCGCGGCCCGGGTGCCGGCCGCTGGACGCTAACCACGGTCGAGTACATCGGTTCGGCGTTGCGTGTCGGCGTGAAGAGGCAGGTCGGTAAGGGGCATCAGCACCACGACCCGTCGGCAGACAGCACGCGCCTCCAGGGGCCCTCCGCTCTACATGATGGTGATCCGCAGCCGCTCCGCACTGGCCGGTCAAGTCCGTCTCGACCGTCCGTACCGCGGTGTCGAAGTACGGCAGGGCGCCCGCGAACTCAGATCAGCCCACTGCGAGGCGGCCGGTCCGGTGGTGGGCCCAGGCGCGTTGCAGTAGCCGGTCCACGGCTCCGGAGACCGTTTCGGGAAACTCGAGCGGCACCAGATGCCCGGCTCCGCGGACCCTCTCGAGCTCGCCGTCCGGCAACGCCGCCGCCAACGCCTCGGAACCGGTGAAGGGGGTGAGCATGTCGGCGTCGCCGCACAGCACCAGCGTGGGGACCTGCCCGAGCACCGGCAGCGCCGCCGACTCGTCGTGCACCTCGAGGGTGGGCAAGAAATTCACGAGGGTCGGCACGGAGGTTTCCGCCAGCATCCGGTCGGCGAACGCGGCGATCCGGGGGCTGACCACCGTCCCGAAGGACGCGGCGCGCAGGATCGGCGAGATGATCGCCGTGGCCGCTCCGCGGGCGAACTGCACGAGGTTCGGCGCGGCGCGTCCCACGTATCGGAATCCGTCGATCACCGGGTTCGTCAGGTTGCGTCCGAGCCCGGTACCGGTCAGCCCGGCTGCGGTGGTGGCGAGCAGCCCGACCCCGACGATGCGCTCGTCGAACAGCTCTGGATGCTGGCTGGCCAGGGCCAGGGCGGTCATGCCGCCCATCGAGTGCCCGACCACCACGATCGGGCCGGTGGGGGCGACGGCGTCGATGACCTCGGCGAGGTCCCGACCGAGCTGGGCGATGGTGCAGGACCCGGAGGCGGGAAGGCCGGACTCGCCGTGGCCGCGCTGGTCGTAGAACACCATGCGCACGTCCTTGCCCCAGTGCTGCTCGAGGTGGCGCATCTGCAGGTGCCAGGACTGCATGCGCAGGCAATACCCATGGACGAAGACGACGGTGAGAGACGGATCCGCCGGTCCGGTTTCCCTGACGGCCAAGGCGACGCCGTCGTCGGTGACGACGGTGCGTGCCGGCAGCGCGAGCATCGCGTCGAAATCCTCCTCGCCGTAGGCCTCGTGAGCGGGTACCTGTGCGGCGCGCACCGCGTACAACCCGCCGGCCGTGGCCAGGGTGGTCAGACTCGCACCCAGGACTCTCGCGCTGCTCCACAGCGTCCTCATCGCTCACCTCCGGCGCTGGTCATCGGCTCGGTGCGCATCGATCGACGGTGCGCTGCGGCAAGGTACGACTGTCCCGGTGCGGCAGTTCGGTGGGTTCCGGAGACAGGAGCCGGTCGAGCAGCACGATCGGCACGGCCAGCAACCAGGACACGGGGGTGACGACCAGCTTGTCGAGCATGGTGTTCATCGCAGGGCTCCTGTGTCGAAGGCGTGGTTGACGAGGTGATGCTGTGAGACCTGTTCGGCGTCGAGGATCTCGTCCGGAAAATCCGGTGCCGGCGCGCTGCCGTGCTCGACCACCGTCTACGGTCTCGACATCGAGTTGGGTACTGAAGAGGTCCTCAGTCAGGTGGAACATGGCGGGGCCTTCGATCGAACGGGTAGGACGCATTCCACCCCTGCGCCGGCCGGGGTGGAAGGCCCGGATGCCCTGCCTGCAGGGGGGATGGAGGAGGCAGGGCATCCGGGAGGGGTCGAGTCCTCGACCCGGGATTCACGAACCGCCTCCAGGGGGATGACGGGTCGTGGCAGCAGTTGAGAGGTCGCTTTTGCCAGTCGCGGCTCTCGTCGTCTATCTTTACGGTACTCGGTACCTAAAATCAAGAGTTGGGTAGAAAAAGGGGAACACGATGGTCGCCAACAGGCGCGGGCGTCCACAGGTGTCTTCTCGGGCACAGATCGAGGCTGCCGCGTTCGAGTTGTTCCTCGAACGGGGTTTTACCGAGACTTCGATCATGGATATCGTTGCGGCCGCGGGGATCAGCAAGACCACGTTCTTCCGGTACTTCCCCAGCAAGGCGGCACTCGTGTGGTCTCCTTTCGATGAGGGCACCCGCGACCTGCAACGCGCGTTGGATATGGTCCCCGAGGATGTGCCGGTCATGGAGGCGATCCGGGCCGGGGTGATCGATTCGGTGGCGGCCCGGCTCGACGACGCGGGTATCTGGAGTGCCCAGTTTCGGATCCTGGACGCCTCGCAGGAGTTGCAGGCCGAGGGTGCGCAACGGTGGTTGGTGTGGTCCGAGGTCGTGGCGAGGTTCGTTGCCTCCCGTATCGGTGCTCGTCCGACGGCGGTGGTGCCGGCCAGTGTCGGGGGTGCGGTGCAGTCCGTTGTGCTTGCCGTCCTGCGCGAAAGTGTGAGGTCTCCCGCGTCCCGCAGCGGTCTGCTGTCCGTGCTCGACACGTCGCTGGTTTCGCTGGGGCGGAGTCTGCAGAAGTGGATCGATGAACAATAGATGAGTGAGGTGCGTCGGACCCCTCGGTTTCGGCGCTGGCTGTGGCAGTACGTATGTGCGAAACCCGCCCGCCACAGGAGCCGGGCGGGCCAGGCCAGGTGGGGTGTCCTCGTCGTCCGCGGCGGCGATGTTGAGCGCGAGCGTGCTCCGGCGCCGATCGGTGCCGTAAGAGTTGGGCGGAAGCTCTCCCGATGGGCATCGAGGGCAGCGACGGCGGTTGCGGGGGCGGCAGAAAGCCGGCATCGTCCAGTGCAAGGCTGGGCCCGGTTTCTGCGAGAGCAGCGGGCCATGGGTCGGGGCGTCCGGGCATGGTCGTGTGTGGGCCGCCGGGCTCGACGCGGGCGGGTGGTTACAGCGAGTCCAGCAGGATCAGCAGCGTGGGCACCGTCGCCGGTGCCAGCGCCCCGAGGCCGAGCGAGGCGAGTGCGCCTCCGAGCGGGCGGCTGCGCCGGGTGAACACGGCGATGCCGAGCAGGGTCAGCGCGGCGCCGGCCGCGGCGACCCCGAGGGGGGAGACCGCGAGCAGGGCGACGACGCCGCCCACCGCTCCCGGCAGCAGCCACCGCCAGCGCAGGTTCCGCTCGGTGAACTCGTCCGTCCCCGGTGAGGAGTCGGGCATGGCCCCAGTATCCCCCCGTTCGGGGTCGGTGGGTGCACGGCCGTGCGGGAGTGCCGCCGGCACCGGCACCACGTCGTCCTCGAGGGGCGCCGAGGCGTGGGGCGGCGGTGAGTCAGGAGCGTCGGTGAAGGCCGGCGGCAACGTGCCCGGCCATCGGAGAGCAGCCCGGTTCCACCCTCGGCGACGCGCGCACCATGCGTCAGGGTGTCTGACGCAACGGTGTCTGGTGTAGGTGCGGGCCGTCGTTCCGGTGCCGTCTCCGAGATTTTCGAGAGGAACGACAAGACCCGATGGACCGGAGGCGGCCTGGTCGCGCCGCATACCGAGCACGCATCCGCCCTCGCGGGTAGGACCGTGAGCGCCATACGGCAGGTCGTCGTTCTTCCGTGTGGGTGCCCGCGGCCCATAGGGGTTGTAGGGAAGGAGCCGCCGCCGACCAGGGAACATCCGGCGGCCACCCCGGCGCGGACCGCGGCGGTCGCCGGGCCACGGGGCAGCCACCGGTATCAGAGCGAGGCGTCTTTTTTGCCGATGCTGATCAGGTATTCCTCGGCCTCGGGTTCGGCGGTGTAGGAGAGCACCTCCCCGACGTGTCGGCGCGGCACGTCGAGCACCTGGTCGGGGGTGGGGGAGAAGAACTCCCGCCGGGGGTGGACCTTGTCGACCCGGCGTTCGGCGAACGCCTGGTGCAGCTGGACCGGCCTGGTCGCAGCGGCGACGCAGGTCCGCCGAGGGGCGATATCGGGGTCGGTGGTGCCGGGCGGCCTGGATCGGCAGCCGCCGGGCGTGGCCGTTGCCGGTCTTGGTGATCGATCCCTGCGACCGTGTTCCGCCGGAGGCATGTTCGGTGGGCACCAATCCCCGGTAGGCGCCGATCGAGCGTCTCGTCGGGCGTGGCCGGTCACCGGTTTCCCCCACCGAACCGAACCCGGTCGGCGTCGATACTCCGGGCAGGTAGCCCAGTCGCGTCACTACCGGGGTGGGCTCGCTGTCGGCGGCCGTCACCGCGATCGCCGCATCGAGGCGATCCCGCCGTTCCACTGCCGCGAGCATCGCGTCGTTGGCGCTCTCCTGCGCCGGCTGCACTCGTCGGGAACCCTGATCCGGCGTGCGAGCGTCGCTGTCTCGCACTTCATCACGGGACCTCACCGGCTCTACGGTCGTCGGTGGACGGGCTGCAAGGCGCGGGCCGATCTCGGCGCTCGCCCCTCGTCGATCGAGTCCCGCGTGCGGGGAGTGCCGAGGCTCCCGGAAGGCCGAACGGCACGCCGGGGGCCTCGGCGGCCACGACGCGAGGGGCCCGCGCGGGCACCGAACGGCAGGATCGGGCCGACCGCCGGGCAGGGGCGGCGGGGCTATGTTGGACCGGACGGAACGATGCCGGCGGGTCCGGGCAGAGCGGGGAGAGCGACGCGGTGGGAGACTCGGAGCCGTTCGATGCGTTGATGGCGATGCTCGATCCGCCGATGGTGGTGGTCACCGCCGCGGTCGGCGGCGAGCGCGGTGGATGCCTGGTCGGGTTTCACGCCCAGTCCAGCATCGATCCCGGCCGGTACACGGTGTGGTTGTCCAAGGCCAATCACACCTACCGGCTCGCCCTGCGCGCCACCCATCTGGTGATCCATTTTCTGGGGGCGGACGAGGCCGCCCTCGCCGCCCGGTTCGGCACCCTGACCGGCGACGAGGTCGACAAGTTCGCCGACCTTGCGGTGCGTGCCGGCCCCGGCGGAGCCCCCGAGCTGCTCACCCATCCGCATCGGGTGGTCCTGCGCCGGGTCGCGTTGCTCGACGAGGGCGGCGACCACGTGTGCGTGGTCACCGAACCGGTGGCGGTGCACAGCACCGGCCGGCTCGCCCCGCTGCGGCTGTCCGCGGTGGCGCACCTGCACCCCGGACATGCCGCCGCCGAACGCCCGCACCCGGTCACCGAACGCGCCGATCCTCCCGGGCCGCGGTGAGCTCGTCCCCCGGGACCGTGCTCGAGCGGCGACCTGCCCGGGGGTGAGCCTCCCGCCGGCCTGCTCACCCCGCCGGGTTCCTCGGCGCGGTCGCGGCACCGACGCCCGAATGCCTCCTCCGCCGCGGCGGTAGGGAGCGACCCCCCCGACCGGGCCGGTGGTACTCCGGCACGTCCGAGCGGACGGTTCGGTCGGTCCGGCCGCTACGCGGTGGTGGTGCGGCCGGCGTTGTCCACGACGAGGGAGTCGTAGTTGATGCGGGCCGGAGGTGAAGAAGCCCGCGGCCGGCCGCGGGCCCTTCGCCGACGAATCTCGGCCGCTCTTCGGCACCGCGGGACCGGGCCCTCCTCCACCACGTCGGACCCGACCGCGCCGGTCGTCGGCGGCCGCTGCGGCGGCAGAGGGGGGGACGACAGCCCGCCGCAGCGGCGACGGTCTGGGTGGTGGTCACAGTCCGCAGGCGACTCGGTGTGTGTTCGGTCACAAATAGTGCTGGTGTGTTGTGGGTCACATGCCGTAGGCTCTCGTGGTCGGTCCACCCGGAACCCCGGTGGCCGCCGCACCCGGAGGCCGCCCGCCCGATATCCGGTCGGTGCGTTCTCCCTGATTCCTGCCCCCGTCCGTGAGGGTCCGCCGCCACGAGTGCTGCGCCGGCGGGCTTTCGAAGGGACGTTCGCCCATGCTCCCCGCCGCGCCGCCGTCCCCCCTCCGCCGGGGACTCGAGCGCGCCCCCGTGCTGTTCCTGCCTGCCGTGGTCACCGGCGCCGGGCTGTGCTCGGGAACCCTGGCCCTGGCGGCCAGCGGATCGTTTCAGATGGGCGTGCTCGCCACCGTCCTGACCAGCGCCACGGTCGCGATGGCCGCGGTGCTGCTCCGACCGTGAGCACCACCGGATACGTCCGCCCGTCCGAGAGGAACCGATGACCCACCGCACCCCGACCACCTTCAGCACCGCCGAGATCAAGGCTCGCCTCGAGGCGATGTTCGCGGACCGCCCGCCCGCCGCACCGCCGGAGCACGCCCCTCCCCGCGGATCCCACACCGAAGACTGACCCCGAAGACCGACCCTCGGCGCGCCGTCCGGCACCGGTGGTCCCACAGGTGCGCTGCTCGCCACGCGGCGCGTTCGGCGACCGGGCATCGCCGCCTCCAGCGGTGCGACCGTCTCGGTGCTGCGGACGGGGCCGGACCGATTCCCCCTGCGAATCGGTCCGGCCCCCTCCGCAGCACCGCTGCGCCGTCGGTGCGGCGAGCCGACGAGCAGGGGCGGCGCGCCCCTTGCCGCGGCGCCGCCCCGGCCGCGGTCACGCCGGGCGGGACAGGGGCGGAACGGCGGCGGCGAGCAGCGCCGGTGCCTCGTGCACGCGGACGCATCGGATGCCGGCGGCGCGGAGGGCGTCCAGGGTGGCCGTCTCGGCCGGGGAACAGTTCCCGGTCAGGACCTCCTCGGTGACGATCGCGCACCACGGCGTTCTCCCGGCCACGGTGCGGGTGGTCTCCCACCCGTGGTGCGCGGCCCAGCGCCGTACCGCGGCCCAGTGCCGCACCTCGGCGGCATCGGAGGGATTGCCCACCAGCACCAATCGTTTCTGCGACGTGGTCATCCGCACCCCCGCTCTGCTCGCCGTCCCGGCCCGTCGTTCCCGCCGGCGCGGCCGCCTCCGACACCTCCGACGGCCGACCACGGTCGCTCCCGCACCCGGTCCATCGTCGCGCTGGGGCCGCGCCCCCGGGACCGCGAGCCGGCATCCGACTCGGCGCGCCGCACCGGTTCGACGCGTCGCGGGAGGCGACCGCGCATGTACCGCATACCGGGTTTATTCAAACGTGACACTCCTCACGGGCAGGAGTTGTATCCCATCACAAACGGCCGCGCCACTCGAACACCCGTCCAGATCAACTGGGGCCGTGCCGGTCACCGCCTCGGGGCGTGGCTCGACTGCGGCCTCGGGCGGCCCGATCGGCCGGGGCCGCCATCGAACCGCACGGCCCGATCCGCACCGACGCACCCCGCTGACCTTTCTCGCCACCCACGATTTCGGCACCGGGTGGTGGGGCACCGTGCGCGCCGGGGCGTCGCACGGTCTGTACTGTCCGGGCTGCTGCCGGGCCCTGAGGGCGGTCCTGTTCGTGGTCGGGTTGATGAATCTGACCTGGATGGCAGCGATAGCCGTGATCTTGGTGGCCGAGAAGAATTCCCGCCACGGGGTGATGCTGACGAAGGTGGTCGGCGCCGCGGTCATCGTGCTCGGGCTCGCCGTCCTCGTGCACCCGTCGTTGTTGCAGTCCCTCGCCCCGAGCCCACCGGCCCCGCCCCCGATGTCGGGGATGTGACCGACGCCGTCACCCGGGCGGTGCGGCACCGAGTGCGTCGGTCGGTGAGCACGCCGACACCGCACCGACACCGCGCACCGCCCGCCACGGGGGCCTACCGCGCCGGCGTTCACCGCCGCTCACCTGACAAGCGACGAAGACTCGGTGCCCCCGACCGCCAGGGCTCCGGCCGTGTCCCGGCAACTGCCCGCTACCCCTCCAGCACGCGTGCTGTTCTCGGCCGCGGGCGCCGATGCTCAGATAGCCCCTCACCCGGCAAGGACGCCGCGCGCCAGGGCGCGGTCACCGCGGTCGCCTCCGGAGGGCGCAATCGCAACGCGAAATTCGGTGCGGCCACCCCCGGCCCCTCCTCTCCTGCGTCCGACACCTGAGGGGCGCGGTAGGCTCGCTTGGCCGTCATCGCGCCGAGATCGGGGGTCGTCATGGACACCGCCTTCTTCGATCGCTATCGGGACGCGTGGAACAGCCACGATGTCGATGCGGTCGTCGAGTTCTTCACCGACGACGGCGTCTACGAAGACGCCACCCTGGGCCGCCGGAACCGGGGAACGGCGGAGATCCGCGCCTTCGTCGAGGAGACCTTCGCCGCCTTCCCCGATTTCCGCGTCGAGGACGCCGGGCCGGCGACGATCGATCCGAGCGGCCGCTTCGCGAACGAGTGGACGATGTCGGGGACACACGAGGCAGACACGGCCATCCCGGCGACCCACCGGAGTTTCTCGTTGCGGGGCGCCTCCGTGGGCGAGTTCGAGGGCGACAAGATCACGCGGAACTCCGACTACTGGAACATGGCGGAGTTCCTCGTCCAGGTCGGGATGCTGCCTTCACCGCCGGCCGTCTGAGTGGTTCCCGCCGCCAGGTTGTCGGGGGTATGCGGCAGCGCCGTGCGCGGTGTTCCGCGGTCTGGTCGACTACCGCGGGGCGAGAGCGACTTTTGCGCATGACCGGGTAGAGATCCTTGCCTGTTCCGGAGAAGGTGGACGATGGCGGGTAAGCGGTGCTGGGCCGAGTCGAGGGCGGTCGGCAGGCAGTGGCAGCAACGGTGGGCCGTCGAGGGTGTGCAGGCCGGGATTCTCCTCGTGCGGTCCCGGGTCGCGGAGGCGCTCGACGAGGTCCCGCCGGCGCCGCCCTGCGCGACGGTGCGCTGACCGACGACGACCGTGTCTCACGCGCGATGCGGTGTGCCTGCTTTCGGAGACCGACGTGCGATATGCGCGGATACGGCCCTCGGGTGTCTTTACCTGCCGTCGACGGAATGCGTGCATGACGGGGTGCACCACAAGCTGTGATGCTCGGCTCTACGTGATGTGCCGACTCCAGAAGTTGTTGGCCGCCCAGTTCTCCGGGACGCCCATGCCGGCCAGGTTCATCCGGGAGCGGGTGTGGAGCAGGTCGTGGAGCCGCCGTGCCCAGCTGCTGCGGGGAGATACGGAGTCGAGCACGGACTGCAGCGACACCAGCACCGGGTAGAGGCGTGTGCGCGACCGCGCCGGCAGGGCGTCCGTCCCTGCCAACCACGAGATGGCGGGTGAGTTCGGGATGGCGGGGTAGACGCCGAGGCCGACGTTCCACAGTCGCCCGTGGTGGGCACAGATGTTCCGCACCCGCACGTAGGTCTGCAGCCAGGACTCCAGCACCGGCGCGGTCAGACCCACACTTGTGGCGATCGCGGTCCGGTCGGCGCGCCGGTTCAGGTTGCGGTACGCGGCAGCCAGGTGCCCGATGGTCAGGGTCTCGACCATGAGCCAGGACGGCGGCAGCTCGGGCGAGCGGTAGGTCGTCAGGTAGTGCTCGAGGGCCGAGCGGTGAACCAACGAGTCTTCCCCGGCGTCCGGCGAGCCGCGCAACCGCTCGTCGCAGGTGTCCCGGACGATCTTCAGCAGTCCGGTGTGCTTGCCGCGGTGCTGGAAGTGTCCGGGGTCCATGTACCAGTGCGGATTGTTGTAGGTGGTCGACATGTGGTCGGTCAGGGCTGCGCGGACGGCGACTTCGACGCGTTCGAGCGCGTCCATGATCAGCAGCCGCAGCGTCCGGTCGAAGACATACAGGTCGAGCACGTCGTCGAACGTCGTGCCCTCGCGGAACAGATGGTCTGCTCGCCCCTGCTGGAAGGGGATCGTGTAGGGCGAGAGCCGGTAGTAGCCGATATGGCGTAGGTACCGGCGGGCTCGGTCCGGGTCCGGGATCTGCAGGCCGCGCCCGGAGAGGCGGTCGACGAGCTCGTCGAGGCTCAGCGGCGGCTTGTCGTAGTCCAGAGAGCCGCGAGGCCGCAGGGGTCGAGGTGCGCGCGGGGGGCGAGCCATGTGCGCGCTCCTGCCGACCTTGGTCAAAGAAAATCCCCCAAGTGCGCATCGTGGAGAGGCGTGGGGGATGTGGTGCCATCGAGGCTGGCACGCGTCGATCACGGTCAGAATTCGCCGACCGTCGACACAGGTGCGTCTGGGGAGGGACGTGTCACGATCGCAGCTCACGGCGCCATTCTGGGTCGTGAGTGCTGCGCCGGTTCGCCAGCCGCTGCTGGCACGGCGCGCGGCGGCGGGTCGACGGTGGTGTTGGTACCTCGGTTCGGGTTCCGTCGAGGCGGCGAAGGGTTGTCATGAGGAACAGCGGGACGGCAGCGCTCTCGGGGAGGACAGTGCGGGCGGCGACGACGGACAGGACACCGTCGCGGAGTGGGCGGAGCATCCCGGTTTCGATCCGATCCGCGGCTGTATGCACGGCCCGGAACGAATGCCGACGGCGCAGTGGAGGACCCCGCCGGGGTTCGGCTGACGAGCGCACTCCGGCGGGGTCTCGGTCGGTGCCCGGGAAATCCGGGCAACGGCCGTGGCGACGAGGGTAATCGGGGTCGGGTGCGCCCGGTGGCGGAATCGGCGGGCATGGTGTTTACATTCTCCTCCGGCGGTCGGGTCGGTCTGACACACCAGCGGGGGTGGGGGATCTCGTCGGTGCTGCCCTGGCCACGGGGAGCGGTGTGCCGTGGAGGCGCACGTTGGGCTCCATCTTCGGTGCCGTCCGGCCTTCCT
Organism: Rhodococcus sp. 14C212; assembly: GCF_011058195.1. Taxonomy (NCBI): domain Bacteria; kingdom Bacillati; phylum Actinomycetota; class Actinomycetes; order Mycobacteriales; family Nocardiaceae; genus Rhodococcus; species Rhodococcus sp. 14C212. The sequence continues at coordinate 129,317 of NZ_JAALEH010000008.1, forward strand.
GACAAGTGCGGATCACGGGTGTTGTTGCGCGGGACGGGCTGTCTTACCGGTGTGCCTGACACGCCTGCCCTCTCCGGATGTGCCATTGCCGTGGACGTCGACGAGGTGGCTCCGCTGTCAGGCTCACCTGTCAGGCGGTGGTGTGGCGGGCCGCTCGCAGCGGCATGGTGACCGCCATATCGATCGACAAGCAGGGGGTCTCGGCGTGCGGTTCGGGCACGTCGCCGCCTTCGCCTGGAACGGGTCCCACTGGTCGCTTCTGGCGTGTGCTGGCGACCGGCAGTCCCCTCGAGGCTGGCGATGGGAACCTCCCTGAGTGCCGGTGCCGGTGCCGGTGCCGGTGTCGGTGTCGGTGACGGTCGCGGCAGCGTCGAGCGCCAAGTCCGATCGCAGCTTCCTGGGACGGCCGGTCATGGCTGCCGAACCCGTTCCCGCCGGCGTGCTCGCCCTGATTCTGGATCAGAACGAAAGAGCGGGCCAGGGAACCACCTTCTTCACGTGCCGTCGACAGGTCGGAGGCTGTTCCTTCGACCGCGGTATCCCCGGGATGCCCGGTGTGTGTCCCGGGGTACAGCTGTCCGAGGCAGAGGCAGAGGCAGAGGCAGAGGCAGAGGCAGAGGCAGGAGCAGGGG